>CAYVPD010000014.1:0-15703 GCA_964453545.1 uncultured Gemmatimonadaceae bacterium | reverse complement strand
GACGAAGAGCACCTTCTGCCAGGTCACCCCGCCATCGGTCGTGCGGAATACGCCTCGGGTCTCGCCGGGCGCCCACAGGTTGCCGAGTGCGGCGACCCAGGCGACGTCGGGGTCGGTCGGGTGCACTTCGATCTTGCCGATATGACGCGTCTCGTCGAGGCCAAGATGCTGCCAGGTGAGGCCACCATCGTCAGAGCGATAGACCCCGTTGCCCCAGGTGGTCGACTGGCGGTTGTTCTGCTCGCCCGAGCCGATGTAGACGATGTCGGTGTTCGACGGGGCCAGTGCGATGTCGCCAAAGGCGCTGACGGCGAGATCATCGGTCAGCGGTGTCCAGCTTTGCCCTCGGTTGGTGCTCTTCCAGACACCGCCTGAAGCCGAAGCCACCCAGATCACCGAAGGGTTTGCCGGGTCTGCCTCGACATCAGCGATGCGCCCCCCGGTCACGGCGGGACCGATCTCTCGAGGCACGAAGGTGACAAGGTCGGCCGAGGTGATCGGGGCGGGTGCGGCCTGCGAAGAGCTCTGTGCCGCAAGTGGAGTCCCGACGGTCAAAAGGGCCATCCCGCCGCAGAGAGCGAGAAGTAGACGGGTCGATGTCATGGAGAGCCTCGAGAGATGCAGGTCAGAGATGTAGACAGAGGTGCTTCCTAGGTGAGTTCGCTTGTCAGAGTCGACGTCAGTCGCCGCCGCCAGATGCCGCCGCACGCTGCAGGGCCTCGGCCACCACCGCAGTGACGGCAGGGTCCATGTCATCGGCACCCATCATCCAGGCCAGGTAGTCTGGGACCTCACGCGCGATCTCGTCGAGCGGGCGTCCTCGATGTTTGCCTCGGCGAAAGACGCGCTGTCCATCGACGTCTTCAAACCACCGCTGCAGGGCCGACTCCATCGGCGTATGCTCGTCGCAGTATGCATTGAGTTCGTCCAGACCGCGAGGCAGGTGTTCGTAACGTGCCAACTGCGCGGCAAGAACCGCAGCTGAGGTGCGAATGTCACCCAGTGCTGTGTGGGCTTCGGCGTGATCTCGCCCGAGATAGAAGCGCGCGGCCGCCGAGAGATCGCGCGGTTCTTCGCGAAAGAAGATGGTCTGCATGTCGATGACCTTGCGGCCCTCGATCGAGAAGTCGATGTCGGCACGGCGAAATTCGGCAACCAGCATCGGCACGTCGAAACGTCGCACATTGAAGCCGGCCAGATCACAGTCTTCGAGCAAGTCGGCGAGTGCCCGCGCGCGTCGCGAGAAGGGTTCTTCATCGGCCACATCGGCATCGGTGATACCGTGAACGGCCGTGGCTCCGGCGGGAATGGGAATGCCTGGGTTGAAGCGCCTCACCCGTTCGAGCACGTCACCCGATGGCAGCAGCTTGATGAGCGCGAGTTCGACGATGCGGTCCTGCTGGATCGACAGGCCCGTCGTCTCAAGATCAAAAAACGCCAGCGGGCGTTCGAGTTGAAAAGGCAGTTCCACGGCACCCCTCCAGGAGCCAGGCTGAGCGCTTTCGTGCTGCCGGGCGGATCCCTCGTTTGCCAAGCGTTCGTCAACCTGTCACGATTGGGCGCAACGCTCAGATGAATCGTCTACACTCACGATAGAACTTCGCGCCGTCTGCGCCACCCGTGGGGGCGCATTGATGGAGCGAAGGGTCAGGGGGTCAGATGTCAGTCGATACCATGCGAGCCATCGTGATGCGCGCTTCGGGTGGCCCTGAAGTGCTTGAGGTCCGGCAGGTGCCGCGCCCCGTCGTGCGCGATGGTGAAGTCCGGGTCCGTGTGGCGACATCGGGCATCAATCGCGCCGACCTGATGCAGCGCCGGGGCTTGTACCCGGCACCGGCTGGATGGCCGAGTGACATTCTTGGACTCGAATTTTCGGGGCACGTCGAGGCTCTGGGGGCCGGTGCCGAGGGGTTCGAGATCGGGCAGTCCGTGATGGGCCTGGTTGGCGGTGGAGGCTATGCTGAATACGTGACGCTGCCCGCACGGCAGTTGCTCCCCACGCCGGCTGGACTCGACGTGATCAACGCCGGCGCCCTGCCCGAGGCCTTTTTGACCGCCTTTGACGCCCTGAACCTGCAGATGCAGGTGAAAGCAGGCGAAACGATGCTGATTCACGCCGTTGGTAGCGGGGTGGGCACGGCTGCGTTGCAGCTGGCGCATGCCAGCGGTGCCCGCACACTGGGCACGGCGCGCACGGCGGCAAAGCTTGAGGCCGCGCGCGAGCTGGGGCTCGATGAGCCGCTTCACGTCGAGGGCCCCGGTTGGCACGAGCAGGTGCTTTCATTGACAAGCGGGCGTGGTGTCGACGTCATCATCGATCTCGTGGGCGCTCCCTATCTGGCCGACAATCTTGCCAGTCTGGCCACGCGAGGCCGCATGATCGTGGTCGGGGTCCCGGGCGGGCGAGTGGCCGAGATCGATTTGCGCGGGCTCATGGCGCGTCGTGCCTCGATCACGGGCACCGTATTGCGCGCCCGGCCTGACGAAGAAAAGGCAGCGCTTGCCCAAGAGGCTCTGCGTCGCCTGATTCCACAGTTCGAGTGCGGAGCACTTCACCCGGTACTCGAGCGCACCTGGACGCCGGCTCAGGCTGCCGAAGCCCACGCCTTCATGGAAGCCAACCGCAACTTCGGAAAGTTGCTCATCGACTGGACGGGAGACTGAAATGATCTCGATGCTTCGTCGCGTTGTGACCCCCGTGTTCTCTGCAGCCCTGGTGCTGTCGTGTGCCATGCCAGCTCTGGCCAGCGCCCAGCAGACCATCGATGCACCGGCGACCGATCCTCGCATTTATGCGATTATCGACGCGGCCTCGGCCGAACGCATCGAAGCCGACATTCGCGCGCTGGCCGACTTCGGCACGCGAAATACGCTCAGCGACACCCTCAGCGACACCCGGGGCATTGGCGCCGCGCGTCGGTGGATCAAGGCGCAGTTTGATGCCATTTCTGCCGACTGCGGAGGCTGCCTCGAGGTCTCGTATCAGCGCATGTTCGTTGAGGGCGACCCGTCGACACGAATTCCGGTCGACACCTGGGTGGTCAACGTCGTCGCCATTTTGCGGGGCACGACCGAGCCGAATCGCTACGTCATCATGTCGGGTGACATCGACTCCCGGGCGAGCAACGGCAGCGATGGCGAGGTTGATGCTCCCGGAGCTAACGACAACGCGTCAGGCATGGCCGGCACCATCGAGGCGGCACGCCTGTTGCCGAAGGCCGGTCCGTTTTCGGCGAGCATCGTCTTTGCCGGGCTCTCCGGCGAGGAGCAGGGGCTCTATGGCGGGCAGCACATGGCCGAGATCGCTCGAGCCGAGGGATGGCAGATCGACGCCGTGCTCAACAATGACATGATCGGCAATATCGAGGGTGTCGATGGCGTAATCGACAACTCGACCTTCCGCGTCTTCAGCGAGGCAACACCGCTCCCCGACTACCAACCGGGACGTTGGAACTATCGCTTTTTCGGCGGTGAGGTCGACGGACCGTCGCGGCAGCTCGCCCGGTACGTGCACCGCATCACAGACACCTACTTTACGAACCTCGAGGCCAAGATGATCTATCGCCTCGATCGGTTCGGGCGCGGTGGCCATCATCGGCCGTTCAACGATCTGGGGTTCCCGGGCGTTCGCATCATGGAGACCCATGAGAACTATGTGCGCCAGCACCAAGACGTCCGGGTCGAAGACGGCATCGCCTACGGTGACGTCATCGAGGGCGTGAACTTTGATTACGCTGCTCGCCTGACCGCGGTCAATGCGTCGGTGCTGGCTGCCCTCGCTTGGGCGCCCGCTGCACCAGAAGAGGTACGGATCGCCGGAGCCGTACAGCCGTCGACCACCCTTGCGTGGAATGCCGTCGAGCACCCTGAACTGGCCGGCTATCGCATCTACTGGCGTGATACGACGTCGCCCCAATGGGAGCATAGCCGCTTCGTGGGCCCCGATGTGACCGAGTTCACCCTCGAGGGCATGGTCATCGACAACTACCTGTTCGGCGTCGCGGCCGTGGCCCGCAACGGCAACGAGAGCGTCGTGAGCTTCCCGACGGCCCAGTTCCGCCGATAGGGACGGGGCGCCGGCCCAGTTGGTCGGTCAGCCCGGTCGGCCGATCAGTCTGGCCGGCCGATCAGCTGAGCCCGAGCGCCTCGGTCACGATGCGCTCTTGCTCACGCTGGTGATCTGCAGCCTTGCCTTCGGCCGGGCTCGCCCGCTCCGGGCGAGCCACGTGCCGCATCGTGATCTCTCGCGGCACGACGGCCCGCAGGCGCGGCCCGACAAAGGTGAGGCCGCCCATGTTCATCGGCTCTTCCTGAACCCAGACGACTTCGTCGAGTGACGGATATGTCGATAGCACGGCGGCCAGTTCGTCAGCCGGGAACGGGTACAACTGCTCGAGGCGCGCCACCGCAACCGTTTTGGCTTCATCTCTCCGCGCATGGCCTTCGATGTCGTAGTAGACCTTGCCGGAGCAGAGCACAAGGCGCTTCACCGCAGCGCGCTCCTTGGCCGAGCGGGTGTCGTCGAGCACGGCATGGAACTGCCCTTCGACGAGCTCGGCCACCGTCGACGAGGCGGCGGGAAGCCGCAGCAGGCTCTTGGGCGTCATGACGATGAGCGGGCGCTCCGGTCGCCACGTGGCCTGTCGGCGAAGTAGATGGAATTGCTGGGCCGGCGTGGTCGGATACACGACCCGCATGTTGTCTTCGGCGCAGAGCTGCAGAAAGCGCTCCAGGCGCGCAGACGAGTGCTCCGGACCCTGACCCTCAAAGCCATGCGGCAGCAACAGGGTCAGGTTGGAGATCTGCCCCCACTTCTCGCGACCTGACGAGATGAACTGGTCGATGGCAACCTGGGCTACGTTGACGAAGTCACCGAACTGGCCCTCCCAGAGCACCAGATCGTTGCGGCTCGCCACCGAGTAGCCGTATTCGAAGCCGAGCACGCCCGACTCGGTGAGCGGCGAGTTGTAGATCTCGAGCCGGCCCTCAGAAATCGTCGACAGCGGTGTGAAGCGGTCCCCGGTCTCGGCATCGTGTAGCACCAGATGGCGGTGCGAGAAGGTGCCACGCTGCACATCTTGGCCCGTCAGGCGAACGATCAACCCCTCTTGAAGGAGCGACCCGAAGGCCAGGGCTTCACCGAATCCCCAATCAAGCCGGGAGTCGAGTTCCAGCTCTCTTGGACGTCGCGCCAACTGCCGCGCCAACTTCGGGTGCACCTGAAAGCCTTCGGGTACATCGAGTGACGTCTTGGCGACCTGCGAGAGGCGCTCCAGCGAAACTGACGTTTCGGGGGTCAATACCTCGACTTCAGCCTCAGGAGTATCGTCGCCCCCCTTCACGGCCGCCTCTTTCACGGCGTCTTGCGCGCTTCTGAGCGTGGCTGCGACGCGCTCTTCGATCGCGACGGCATCGTCGGCACTGATCACCCCGGCTGCCACCAGGTGGTTGGCCCAGATGGTGCGCACGGTCGGGTGATCGGTGATCAATTGGTACTGCAGCGGCTGGGTGTATGACGGCTCGTCACCTTCGTTGTGGCCGTGCCGCCGGTAGCCAACGAGATCGATCACGACATCATCGTGATACGTGTCGCGGTACTCCATGGCGATACGCATTGCGGTCAAGCACGCCTCAGGGTCGTCGGCGTTGACGTGCATGATCGGGAAGTCGAAGCCCTTGGCCAGGTCAGATGAATAGCGCGTCGAGCGCCCCTCGCAGGGGGTCGTCGTGAAGCCGATCTGGTTGTTGGCGATGATGTGAATCGTGCCCCCGACATGGTAGCCCTCAAGGCGCGCCATGTTGAGCGTCTCTGCGACCACACCCTCGGCGGCAAAGGCTGCGTCGCCATGGATCAGCACCGGTACGACACCATCGGGATTTTGCACGCTGTCGGCGCCGCGCCCGAACTGCTTCGCCCGGGTCATGCCCATGACCACGGGGTTCACGAACTCGAGGTGCGACGGGTTCGGCGCCAGAATCACCTCGACCTCCCGGCCTTCGGAGAGGTGATGAGTGCCCCGAGCGCCGTGGTGATACTTCACATCGCCGGTGCCTGCAACGTGCAGGGCACCCTTGCCTTTGAGGCCTTCGAACTCGTTGAGCAGGTCAGCGTATGGCACCTTGAGAATGTGCGTCAGCACATTGAGTCGCCCGCGGTGCGCCATGCCGAGCACAACGGTTTGGCCACCTCGGTGGCTGGCCTGATCAATCAACAAGTCGAGCATCGGCACCATCATGTCGGTGCCCTCGATCGAGAAGCGCTTCTGCCCCAGATACGTGCGGTGCAAGAATTGCTCGAAGCCTTCGACCTCGCTGAGACGCTCCAGCAACTTGATGCGCTCGCTCGGCTCAAGTGGCTGCGCGTGATGTCCCGATTCAACCTGATGCCAGAGCCATCTCACGCGCTCCGGGTCATCGATGTGCTCAAACTCGTAGCCGATCTTGCCGACATAGGCCTGCCGTAGACGGCGAAGCGCGGCCGCCACAGACTCGCCCGACTGGGCCTCGTCCATGATGATCGAGGCCGGCACGGTCTCGAGCTCTTCCATGCTCGTTCCGAAGAACGATGGATCGAGCTGCGGATGCTCGGTGCGCGTGGCGTGCAACGGATTGATCTCGGCCTGCGTATGCCCGTGATCGCGAAACGCCTGCACAAACGAGGTGGCCCGGGCGACCAGCGGCAACAAATGGTCCAAGTGCGTTGCGGTCGCAGCGGTTGCTGCGTGGGCTGCACTGCTGCCGTTCGAGCCGTTACTCGTGACCGGATAGGTCGCGCCCGTGTCGGCCAGCCCCTCAGGTACGATCAGGCCCGCCGCCCTCGTTACGCCCGGTCCCTGCTGGAAAAATGCCCTCCAGCTCTCAGGAACCGACTCCGGGTTCCGCGCGAAATCCTCATAGAGAATCTGGGCGTAGGCGGCGTTTTGACTATCGAAAGGCGTGTCGCTCATGATAGGTCGACCGAAGCTCGCGGAGGGTAGGCGTGCGTGGGGGCTAAACGATTGAAACCTAGCCAAAATTGGGCGCGGCGCGACCCCGCGCCAGAGCCTTGTTGTCTTGCCTTGGTGTTGCCCCCGGGAACCGCTACGCTACCGCATGTCTCCGACTCCTGATTTCGCCGGCACGAGCCCCGTGGTGCACGTCACCGAGCGGTTGCATTCCGAGGGGCTGCCTCTCGTCGTGCATCCGGATTGGCAATCGGAGTTCGACTGGCTGGTGCAGGGCACGACCGTCTGCCTCCGGGAGCGCGATTTCGATTTGGCGCTCTTCGGAGCGGCCCCCGCGGGCGAGGTGTTGGGCCGTTGGGAGGAACTGCGTCAGGGGCTGGGTTTTACAGCTCTGGTGCACGCGCGACAGGTGCATGAGGCGACGGTACGATTTCACGACGACAGTCGTCGATCGGGTGGACTGGTACTCTCAGAAGCCTGCGACGGACATCTGACCCGAACTCCAGGTTTGGGGCTGGCCGTTGCGCTTGCCGACTGTGTGCCGGTGACGCTCGTTCATGCCGACCAGCGTGCCGTGGCCCTCTTGCACGCAGGCTGGCGAGGTACGGCTGCCGGCATCGTTGCGCGCGGTGTCGAGGTATTCAAGTGGCGCTTGGGCGCAAAAGCCAGCGAGCTGCGTGCCCATCTTGGCCCCGCGATCTGCGGCCACTGTTACGAGGTCGGGCCCGAGGTCCATCAGGCCTTGCGTGGCGAAACGCCGCCTGCGGCCCTGCCCATCGATATACGCGCCATTCTCCGTGGTCAGTTGCTCGAGGCTGGCGTATCCAGTGAGAAGATTACGGTCTCTACACACTGCACCCGCTGTGAGCCTGGCGACGGGGATCGCGACTTCGGGTTCTACTCGCACCGCGCAGGTGCCGTCGGCCGACAGATTGCCCTCGCCGGCATAGTTCAGGGACCGCGATGACGGGCCGGTCGGGCGCCTCGTGGGTGGGTTTGTGCACCTCGTGCCTGCATGCGCGTGTGGTCGAGACGCGCCGCGGCTCACGCTTCTATCTCTGCAATCGCGCCAAGACCGACCCGAGGTTCAGAAAATATCCGCCGCTGCCGATGCTTCGCTGTCCGGGGTTCGAACTGGGTGAGCCGGAGAGTGAGCCGTCGAGCGAAGAAACTCCAGCATGATCTCGAGACTCTCGGCCGGAGCTTCTTCGGTCGGCATGTGACCGCAGCGCTCCAGCACGACAAATCGCCCACCGGGCATCTCCGCAGCCAGACGTTGGCCGACCCAGAGCGGCACGATTCGGTCGTCGCGGCCCCACAGACAGAGCACGGGAATGCCGAGCTCGGCATAGCGCGCCACGCGCTGCTCAGCGTCAGGGGGAATAATCTGCTGGGCCACGTCGATGGCCGTCTTCTGCGTCACTGCTCGCTTGAACGGTTCGGCATAGGCCGTGATGCGCTCGAAAGTCGCGGCTTCAGGACGTGACACCACGGTACGATAGATCGCCCAGATCAGCGCCTGCTTCGGGATCACCCGGAACATGAATTCGGCGACGGCCCGATTTTGCGTGAGGCGCACGAAGGGCGGAGGGCGTTGTGGATAGGTCGCGCCAGCAACACTCACCACTCGGCGCACCCGGCTGCGGTTCTCAGGTCGGTCACTGTCGTGCAGCGTCAGAGCGGTCAGCATGGCGACGCCTCCGCCCAGTGAGTGCCCGACGAGCGAGACATCGGTAAGGTCGAGTCGCTCGATCAGGTCAACGACAGCATTGGCCAGCCCGACGAGAGATACGTCGGCTCCGGCAGGGCGTGGGGCGACCCCGAAGCCCGTCATGTCTACGACAATGCAACGGTAGTCGCGCGCGAGCGTGTCCAGCCACGGCATCCACGTGACACGATTGCCGCCGTAGCCGTGCAGAAATACGAGTGGGGGGCCGGCCCCAACGTCACTGTAGGCCAGACGGTCGCCGATGACGACGGGTATGTCAGTATGGGGCTTCATTCCCCAGAAACTATGCGGCTTCACAGCGAAGTCCACTTTGGCTCGGCCGCTCGGGGGTTTCACTCGGCCCTCAGGGTTGTTTCTTCGATACCGAGGTTTGGATATCTTCTGCCAACCTGATGATCGCGTCGTGCAAGCGGGCTGAAATGCCATTGCCGATCGTCGATCCAGCTCGTACCCCCTCTCCATCTCATGAGCGACACAACCGAAGCGGCCGTCCGCAGAATCCGCCAGGATTCGCCGACGGTCGACGCCGTTTGCCGGCAGCTCGCAGTTGACTTCGAGCCCGGTGAGGCCGACGTCGCAATCGCCTTTGCCTCGATCTTCTTTTCGAAGGCAAGCTCCGAGTTTCTTCTCGAGCGAGACAAGCAGGCCCTGACGCATCTGGTCTCCGGGGCCTACGAATTTCTGAAGAGAAGCCGTCCCGATCGGGTCGATGTCGAGGTCTTCAACCCCGAAGTCGAGAGCGAAGGGTGGTATGCGCCGGTCACGGTCATCCGCACCAACCTCTCCGAACGGCCCTTCATCGTCGACACAATTCGCGAGTTTCTGCATTCGCAGGAGCTGCCGATCGAGCACAACGTCTATCCGGTGCTGCACGTCGAGCGTGATGCATCTGGCGAGATCACGTCGGTCAAGCCGTCACGAGAGGGTGATGCCCGCGAATCGCTCGTGCATTGCGAGGTGCCGCGGATTGCTGATGAGCAGCGCCTGCAGGAGCTTCGTGACGAACTGCAGCGGCGCCTCAACGATGTGAAGCTGGCAACCGACGACTTCACGCCAATGGTCGAGGCGGTCGATACCGCGATCGCACAGATCGAGGCCCATGCGGCTGACCTGCCCGCGCGCCGTGATGAGCTGTCTGAGGTGCAGGCGTTTCTGCAGTGGCTGCGAGAGGGCGCGTTCGTCTTTCTCGGGTATCGAGCCTACGACCTGGTCGATCTCGATGGTGAGCCCGCCGTGCGCGTCGCGCCCGGCTCCGGGTTGGGCATTTTGCGCGACGAGTCCAGATCGACCTACGCCGACACGCGGCGTCTCGCCGACCTGCCGGAGTGGCTGCGCGAGGTCGTCGTGAGTGGACCGACACTGGTCATCACCAAGACCAATGCCGAGTCGACCGTGCATCGCCGGGCGCGCATGGACCATATCGGCGTTCGCCGTCTTGGGCCCGCGGGTGAGATTCTCGGGGAGCACCGCTTCGTCGGGCTCTTTACCTCGAAGGCGTTTGGTGAGCAGGCCGAGCAGATTCCGATTCTGCGGCAGAAGCTGCAGCAGATTCTCGACGAGTCTGGTGTCGCTGAGGGGTCACACGACTTCAAGGAGATCAATTCGATCTTCAACTCGATGCCGAAAGAAGAGCTGTTTCTTACTTCGGCCGAGCAGATCGGCGCCGATGTACGTGCCGTTCTGACCACGTACCACTCTGACGACGTCAAGGTGGTGCTGCGCGACGATCCGTTGCGGCGCGGTTCGTCGCTGATGGTGATCATGCCCAAGGATCGCTTCTCGGGCGAGGTGCGCCGGCAGATCGAAAAGGCGCTGCGCGACCAGTTCGAGGTGGAGGTGCTCAACTACCACCTCGCCTTGGGCTCTGGCGATCAGGCTCGCCTGCATTTCTATCTCGGGGCCCCTGAGGGCGGTGTCGCCGAGCTCGATGCTGAGGCCTTCGAAAGGGTGGTACGCGAGTTGATTCGCAGCTGGATCGATCGCGTGCGCGAAGGTCTCGAGCGGGTGCGGCCGGCCGATGAGGCCCGCCGCTTGGCTCGGGCCTACGGCGAGGCGTTCAGTGTCGAGTACCGGGCCTCATCTGACCCGCAGGTTGCGGTGTCTGACATTCTCGAGCTCGAGGCCATGCGCTCCGAGGGGCGCGAGATCACGGTCGGGCTGACGAACCAAGATCGCGGGTCGCCTACGGCGTTTGAGGCCACAGGGGGTGAGCCGGTCACCGAACTGAAGCTCCACCTGCGGGGTCCGCGTCTGGTGCTTTCAGACTTCATGCCGATTCTCGAGAGCTGCGGCATGAGGGTGATTGCGGTCAACCCGTTTGACGTAGCGGGGCCAGATGTCGGTTCGGCGATCATCTACACGTTTGCCGTTCAAGACGGCTCCGGGCAGCCCCTCGATGTCGAGGCCGTTGGAAGCCGACTGGCCCGCGCGTTGCTCGTCGCTCGTGATGGCGATGCGACCATCGATGCCCTGAACGCTCTGGTCATCAAGGCCGGACTCTCTTGGCGCGAGGTCGATCTACTGCGCGCCTATGCGGGCTACGCGTTCCAGGCCGAGGCGGTGCCTTCGCGCATTTCGATTCCTGCCGCGTTGGTGAAATATCCTGCGATCGCCAGCCTGCTCATGCGGTGGTTTGCCCTTCGCTTTGACCCCGCCAACGGACTGTCACACGAAGATCGTCGAGTCGCGTCAGCGAAGCTTGAGCGGGAGCTGAATTCGCGCTTGGCTGATGTCGATTTGTTGGCCGATGACCGCGCGCTTCGCCGCCTTGGCTTGCTGCTTCAGGCCACGGTGCGCACCAACTACTACCGCACCGGCGGGCCCAATCCGACCCGGCGCTCCGGGGGGGTGCCGTACATCAGCCTGAAGTTTGATGCGCAGCACCTCGCGGCCATCCGACGCACACGTCTGAAGTTCGAAGTCTATGTGCGTTCTGCGCGCATGGAGGGCGTTCACCTGCGCGGGGCGAGCGTGGCCCGCGGAGGCATTCGCTGGAGCGACCGTCCCGACGACTTCCGTACCGAGGTGCTCGGTCTCGTGAAGACGCAGATGGTCAAGAATGCCGTGATCGTGCCCGGGGGCTCCAAGGGCGGCTTTGTGCCGACGCAGCTTCCGCCCGATCCTGACGCGCGCTGGGAAGAGGCGCGTGAGCAATACCGCACGCTGATTCGTGGTTTGCTGGACCTGACCGACAATCTCGACGAGAACGGTACCCCTGTTGCGCCCGAACTCGTGGTCGCGTGGGATGATCCTGACCCGTATCTGGTGGTGGCGGCCGATAAGGGCACGGCGACCTTTTCAGACATCGCCAATGCCGTGGCCGCCGAGTACGGGTTCTGGCTGGGTGACGCCTTTGCCTCAGGCGGCAGCAATGGCTACGACCACAAAGAGGTCGGCATTACGGCTCGCGGCGGCTGGGAGTGCGTGAAGCGTCACTTCCGGGAGCTCGGCAAAGACATTCAGGCCGAGCCGTTCACGGTAGCCGGCATCGGCGACATGAGCGGTGACGTCTTCGGCAACGGCATGCTGCTGTCAGAGCAGATCCGACTGATCGCTGCCTTTGACCACCGTCACGTCTTCATTGACCCCGACCCTGATCCGGCGACGACGTTTGCTGAGCGCTCGCGCCTGTTCGCCCTGGGCCGCTCATCGTGGGAGGACTACGACACGAGCCTGCTCAGCGGGGGCGGCATGATTGTGCCCCGGGGATCCAAAGAGGTCCAGCTGACCCCGCAGGCGATCGCGGCCTTGGGCCTCGACGAAGATCCCGGCGTACTCAATGGCGAAGAGCTGATCCGGCTTGTGCTCAAGGCGCCCGTCGAGTTGCTCTGGAATGGCGGCATCGGCACCTACGTAAAGGCTCGCCACGAGACGAATTCCGATGCGGGCGATGCGTCCAACGACGCCGTGCGCATTGATGCCACTGAATTGCGGGCCCAAGTGGTCGGCGAGGGTGGCAACCTTGGGCTCACGCAGGCGGCCCGCATCGAGTATGCTCTGGCGGGCGGGCACATCAATACAGACGCCCTCGACAATTCGGGTGGCGTTTCGCTCTCTGATCGCGAGGTCAATCTCAAGATTTTGCTCGGCCCTGCGGTGCGGGCGGGCGATCTGGGTGAAGAAGAGCGCAATCAGCTGCTCGAGAAGCTGACCGACGACATCGCCGACCGAGTGCTCAAAGACAACTGGTCGCAGAGCCTGGCGGTTTCGCTCGATGCTTTGCGGGTCGTCGATCAGCTCGACGAGTTCCGTGACCTCATGTCGGCACTGGAGCGCACCGGTCTGCTTGATCGTGCCAGCGAAGGGTTGCCCTCGCTCGAAACGCTGGTTGAGCGGACCGAGCGTGGCGAGGCCTTGGTGCGTCCGGAACTCTGTGTGCTTCTGGCCTATGCCAAGTTGTCGACGAAGACGGCGGTGATTCAGTCTTCACTGCCTGATCAGGAACTGGTCGCTGACTACCTCTCCGGGTATTTCCCAGAAGAGGCCCAGGAACGCACAGGGTCTGAAATTCTCGGTGCGCACCCGCTGCGTCGTGAGATTATCACGAGCCAGATCACCAACGATCTGACCGACCTCATGGGCGCCACCTTTGTGCACCGGCTGGTTCGCGATACGGGGCGCACCGCTGACGAGGTGGTGTTTGCCTGGTTGGTTGCGGCACGCATCGCAGGCCACCGCAGCATTATCGCCGAGTTGACGAGCGCGGCCCGTACGGTTCGGGCATCAGATGCTTATCGCTGGGCTCTGGGTTTCACGCGTGTACTTGAGCGCACAACCCGCTGGGTGTTGCGTGACATGGATGATGACTTTGATGCGCCTGCTTTGCTGGATCGCATCGCGCCCGGGCTGCAGGCGCTACAGTCTTCATTTGTCGACGTGGTAAGCGGGCACGATCGCGATCTCTACCTGACGCGCGTTGCCGAACTCACCTCTGTCGGGGGCAACGAGCCCTTGGCCCGGCGCCTGATCACGCTGCGGTTTCTCGATCAGTCGTTGGAGGTGCTGCGCATCGCCAACGAGACCGGTGCCGATGTGCTCGATACAGCCCGGGTGTACTATCACCTGTCTGAGGTCATTGCCATGCCGTGGCTGCGCGAGAAGATCTTTACCGCCGTGGGCCCTGACCGCTGGGAGCAGCGTTCTGCGCAGTCGCTCGCAGCAGATCTGAATCGCGCCCACCACCGCTTGGTGATGGCAGCGATGAGTGAGGCCGCCGGAAAGGGCGATCTGGTTCCGGCTGCCGATCGCCTGCTCGAACAGCACGGGCGTGATGTGCGGCGGTTTGGCGAGCTACTCTCTGAACTCAGAGATGAAGAAGGCCTATCGCTGGCTGCGCTATCCGTGGGTGTTCGAGAGGTGGCCGCTCTGGCAGACCGGGTGGTGCCACGGTAATCAAGGCAGCGTTGCCTCGACAACAAAAGAGCGGGGGGCCGCATGACGTGGCCCCCCGCTCTTTTTGTGCCAAAGGTGACGACGATTACGACGTCACGATATCGTCGACGTACTGGTCAATGTTCGACATGACCTTGACCAAGTTCTGCGGCTCACTTGAAGCCGTCAGGTCGCGGGCAAAGCGAAACAGCACCGCGCGAGCTGCTTCGCGGCTCGAGCCCGCCTTACTCGCTGCGCGGCGGCCGCGGGGTGCTGTGACCTTGGCGGCCGAAGCGGCGACTGCTGCCTTGCGCGCCCGACGCACCCGCGGCTTCTTGGGCGCGCGCATGCGATGAACCTGCAAGGGGTAGCGAGCATGGAACTGACGCTGGTTCAGCTTCTTGATTGCCGGGTCCACCTTCTTTGCAGCTTCAAAAAGGTCTTTGGAGCGGGCGTCAGGATTCTTTGTAAGTTCGTCTTCGACAAACTTCATTACTGAGTCGATAATCTCGGCCACGTGAAACTCTCGAAGGTTCTGGAGGTGCGGCGTCTTCTCGACGTGCGATCAACCGCCAAACACCTGGGGGCTTGCAGTGGCGCCTCAGCTGCCACTCTTCAGGAATTAATGAGCATTATTGAATAAGTCAATAATGATAGTCGCCACAAAAAAACGACTAAGCCCCCGCCTTTTGCGATGGCCGCTCTGGTCAATGAATAAAGAGTCGGCTGCGCAACGAGATATGAAGTCCGTCGATGTCGCCAGCTGTGAAGCCCGGCAGGTCATCGAGTCCCGAGACGAATCGCCACCGAGCCTCGATTGATGAATCAACTGGGCCAAGCCGGATCATGCGCAACGCCAACTCTGGCTCGACGGTGAGAAACGACTGGGCATCGGCACGAATGCCGGTCACAGGGTCGGTCAAGATGATATGACCGCCGCCTACTCTGAGGCGTGGCTCAAGCCGTGATGTGAGGCCCTGCGGTTCACGTGAGCGCCAGGCGAGCCAAGCGCCACCAAACCCGGCGCGCAGTTCGCCGGGTTCCCCCGCGCGAAGCATGCCACCGTTCAGGGTACGCAACAGGGCCGTCGCGCCACCTCCTAGCCAAAGGCTAGAGGAGAGGGCGACGCCGACGTCAGCTCCGAGCGTACCCGACCACAGGTCGGTGGCTTGGGTGGCCCCGAGTGACACAGAGAGCTGGAACGACTCGGGTGCTGGTGCCTGCTCTGCCTGCGTCTGGACTGCTTGCGCGTACGCGCGCGCGGGCAGGCTGAAGATGATCAGGGCAGTGAGGGTGAGCAGCCTGACGATCACGCGGTTCTCGGTCGTTGAAGGTGTTGCGACGAGCGGAGCGCTTCTGATGAGGGAAGCTACAACACAGTAGGGGCGAAGACGAAAAAAGGCCCGCAGCTTTCGCCGCGGGCCTTTTCAAGTCGGGACGGCCGGATTCGAACCGGCGACCCCCTGAACCCCATTCAGGTGCGCTACCGGGCTGCGCCACGTCCCGAACTGAAGACGCCTAAGATAACCCGTTTGATGCGTCAACCTCAAGCCTGAGGCGAGCCAATTTTCAGGGTTGACACCCCAAAAACCCCCGGCTATACTCAGCGTCCTGTTGCGGGGTGGAGCAGTCTGGTAGCTCGTCGGGCTCATAACCCGAA
>CAYVPD010000013.1:0-16562 GCA_964453545.1 uncultured Gemmatimonadaceae bacterium | reverse complement strand
GCGCAGCGTGCCCAGATCGCCCCCACGGCACGTCGACTCACCAAAGCTTGTCGCCGAGGGTCGCGCCCAGCGCGATGCCAGAAGCACCGGCACGTGGTGCCACGAGTGCTCGCCATAGATCGCCGGCGTCGAGTGATCACCCGTCACGATCAGCACATCGGGGTTCAGCGCGGTGATACGCGGCATCAGCGCGTCGATCTCTGAAATCGCCGCCACTTTTCCGGCAAAATCACCGTCATGCCCGCAGGTGTCGGTGTCTTTGAAATGCACGAAATACAAGTCGTGCTCCCCCCAATGCTGCTCCAGAAGCGTGATGGTCTCTTCAGCCGATCCCGGCACCGCAGGCACCTGCATGCCTACCAGCTTCGCGACGCCCCGATACATGGGGTATTTGGCAAAAGCCAGACCGCGCAGGCCAAACCGCTCATGCTGCGTGGGGATGGGTTCGTAGGCCGCAAAACCGCGGGCGAGAAACCCGTTCAGAGCCGGTTCATCGGCGAGCAGCGTGCGCACCTGCGCCAATGTGTCGCCCACGATCTCGGCGGTGCGAGCCGAGGCCGCATCGAGGGCCTCACACGGCAGATCGGGCACACCGGTCACAAGGGGATCGGTATCGGTCAGGGCGGCAGCCAGCTGCTCGCCGCGCACCCGAAGCACGACCCGATGCTCCTTTTCAGCGTGCAAACTCACTTCGACGCCCGCCGGCGGCTTCAAGCCGGCCATCACCCTGTCGATGACCCGATGCGCCTCAGCATCACTCGGCCGCCCGGCACGCCGATCGGTTACCCGTCCCTCGGCGTCAAACGTCGCGAAGTTGAGCCGCGCTGCGACATCGCCCGGCCGCAAATCAATGCCAACGCCGAGCGCGCTCAGCAGCCCTCGGCCGATGACCGTGGTCAACGGGTCATAGCCAAAGAGCGCAAGATGACCGGGGCCGCTTCCGGGCGTCACGCCAGGGGCCACCATCTCGAGCATGCCAAGCGAAGCGCGAGCGGCGAGCGCATCGAGATGCGGCGTTTGCGCGGTCTCGAGCTCGGTACGACCGGTCTCTGCATGCGGCAGACCGCCCAGCCCGTCGAGCACAACGAGCACTATCGAAGAGCGGGGCGGCGACGGATCGACCTGCAGGTCAGGCAGGCGCTGAGAAGAGGCGGTCATGCGGCGTCGGGAGCAGAGGAACGAATTGTGCGGTGGCGAGTTGACCGCAGAAGGATAGAATATGCCCGTAGCGGCCAGTCGCGTCGAGGCGCGTCGGCCGACGTTTTGTGCGTCTGCTCCCCGTGAAAGCGCAATGGACATCAATTGGCAGGACTGGCTCGGCGGCGTCGACGCCGTGCTCAACTACAGCTTCTCGCTTGGCGGGCAGTCGGTTTCGATCGCTGACCTCTTCGTCGTCGTCGCCATCTTTAGTGTAGCGTGGATGGCGAGCCGCCTCGCACGGCAGGCGGTACGCGGGCTGATGCGCTCCCGGGGCGTGACCGACGAAGGCACCGTCGCGGTGACCAGCCGCATCTTGCACTACGTCGTCATGGGCGTGGCGCTGCTGACGGCGCTCAGCCAGATCGGTATCAACCTCTCGGCGCTGTTCGCTGCGGGAGCCGTCTTTGCGGTCGGTGTCGGGTTTGCGCTGCAGAACCTCTCCGAAAACTTCGTCTCGGGCGTCATTCTGCTGTTCGAGCGCTCGATCAAGCCCGGTGATGTCGTTGAGGTGCAAGGCAACATCGTGCGCGTGCTGCGCCTTGGCATTCGCACCACCCTGTGCCGCAACCACGACGATGAAGAGATCATCGTGCCCAACAGCTTGTTGGTGCGCAATCCGGTGAGAAACCGCACGCTGCACGACTCGATCTACCGCCTGCGCGCCGGGGTCGGGGTGGCCTACGAGTCAGACGTAAAGCAGGTGATGGAGGTGCTGCGCGGGGCCGCCGACGGGTTGTCGTGGAAGGCCCGCACCAAGCCGCCCATCGTGTTTCTCACCGAGTTTGGCTCGTCGAGCATCAACTTCGAGGTGAGCGTGTGGATCGATGACCCGTGGCAGGCACCGACGCGGCATTCGCAGTTGATGGAAGCCGTGTGGCATGCTCTGAAGGCACACGACATCACCATCGCGTTCCCTCAGCTCGACCTGCACGTCAAATCGATGGTGTCAACAAATCCGGCATCGGGGCCGTCTGCGAGTTCTGCACGGCCCTAGGGCGCACGAATGAGGGCGTCAAACGCCTGGGCGCCGGATCCGGTCCGGACCATGGCCGCCAACACGTCGGTGGCTGGGCGTCGCATGTATTCGCTCATGAACTTGAGATTGACCAACCAGATCATCTCGTTGTCCTGCACATCGATCGAGGTCCACGCTGTGCTGGGGCGACTACGAAATTCGCCGTACACACGAGCCAACGGCCCGGCGTCGGCCGTCTCGGGAAGCGCCACGTACAGACGCGCGGCGCTCAGAGAATAGCGCGTCGCAAGCTCAGACCACGGCCTCCCGCTGCGACGCAGCGCGGCTACCGCATCAGGAGAGACCCCGGCCGAACCCGCGACCATCAGCACGACCGGAATCTCGTCGACCGGCATGCCCCAACGCGACAGAATCGCGACTTCGGCCGGATTGACGTTGAAGTGCTCCGCCACGGCATCGAGATAGGCGGCGTTAGCCTGAGCATGGGCTGACGAAGGGAACGCCCACAGGCCCGTCAGCATGGTCAGGGCAAGCACCGAAGCTCGAAGCAGCGACGCGAATCGAGGTAGAGCCATGCGGGCAGCAGGCACTGAGACTGGATTGACGTTCATGCAGAAACCCGGGGTTGATGAGGTGCTGAAGCAACCTAGAAGCACAGGGCGAGCCGCGCCAACGTCAGCGACGAGTCACGATTTCGCGCCGTGATTGCTCCTGCCAGACGGGGCGTTGTTCAGCGTCGGCAACTTCGAGGCCAAGGTGAAACAGCAGCTGCCCGATGCGGGCCGCCTTGTCGGCATCGATGCGCTCGGCCTCGTCAGAGGGCTCGTGATAGTCAGCGTGCGTGCCATTGAAGAAAAACAGCACGGGTATGCCCTGACGGGCAAAATTGATGTGGTCAGATCGAAAGTAGAACTGTTCTTCGGGCCAGCGATCATCGATCGCCGTCATGCCGAGCTCGGGGTAGCGCGCATTTACGCGCTCAAGCGTGGCGCCGAGGTCAGAGTGCTCCTTGCCGATGGCGACGATCGTGTCGGGCCAGTTGCGCCCAACCATGTCGGCGTTGAAAGCGGCGACCATGTCATCGATCGCGACGGGTGCATTGGCCACGAAGTGCTCGCTGCCCCACAACCCCTTCTCTTCGCCACTCACGAGCACAAAGAGCAGAGACCGGCGCGGGGCAGGATCGAGCGAGGCCATCGCCTCGGCGACCTCCATCATCACCGCCGTCCCTGACGCATTGTCGTCGGCGCCATTGTAGATCGAGTCGCCCAAAGCATCAGGGCGCCCAACGCCCACATGGTCGATGTGGGCCGAAAAGACAACGTATTCGTTGCTCAACTGCGGGTCGGAGCCGCGGATGGCACCCACGACATTGGGAGCCTGTGGCGCTGAGCCCGGCACACCCCCGTTTTGGTCCTGCGGCACCGCATACCATTGCACGAAACCTGGGTCGTCGCGCTGCGTGTAGAGCAGTGGCTGGAGCCCGAATGCTTCGAACTCTGAGGCGATCCATCGAGCTGCCGCGTCAAGCTCGGGGCTGGGTGTGGCACGCCCCCGCAGCGAGTCGTGGGCCAGCGTCTCGATGCGCCGTGCCACATCGCTGCCTGTGATGCTGGCGGCGGCGCGTTGTGCCGCTTCAGCGCTCACGGCGGGCACCGTCGGCGGTGCCGACTCGACCGCGCGATCGCAGGCGCTCACACTCAAAATGATCAGCGCAAAGGGGAGCACTCCCCGTCGGCCAGACTTCATGCGTCGATTCCACTCCGTTGCGTTGCCGTCACGGTATTGTCATGTGGTGTGTGCACGTTTGTACACATGCTCGACTTAAATGCTTCGAGGTCGGGGGCCGCTGCCCCGCTGCGCCAGAGCTAAAAAAAGGGCGCCACCCCCGATACGGGAGCGGCGCCCTTGGCACCGTCAGAGACGGAAGAGCTACTTACGCAGCACCCAGAACGCCAGCCTCACCGTCGGCCGACACCACGAACTTGATCCACATGCCGCTCACCGCGTGACCCGCGATGTAGCAGACCATCGAGTACTCACCGGCTTCGCTGGCCACGAACGAGATCGAGGTCGACTGGCCGGGCAGCGTAGCCTCGGTCATCGACGTCGGGTTGCTCGAGATGGCGCCCTCGAAGACGGCAACCGGCTCGACGACGGCCGGAGCCGACTCGAAGCCCTGCGAGATACCGATGCTGTGCGCCATGTTCGGGTCGCTGTTCGAGAAGTTGATCTTCACGTTGGCGCCAACCGGCACCACGATCGAAGCTTCACCGAACTGATATCCGTTGTAGTTCCAGTAGTTGCCCTTCGGCGTAGCGCCAGCAACCACGTCGAGCGTGACGTTGCTGCCGTCGATCTGGTACCAATCGGGCTGCGTCAGTTCACCGGGGGCAGCAGCGGCCTCGGCGGGAGCTTCGGCAGTCTCGGTCGCGGGGGCCTGCTCGGCCGTCTCCGAGCCGCCACAAGCGGCCAGACCAAGAAGGAGGGCGGTCATAAAGGCAGTGCGCTTCATGTTCGACTTGTCCTGTACGTGGGCGTTCGTGCGGGAGAGCCGAACCCTCGGCGTCTCCAGGCAGAGCCTCGGGACCCCCCCGAAGCCTGCATTCGACCGCCGCCACGAACATCAAAGGAACGCGACGGCGCTTTTCCGACCTTTTAGATCGGCTTGTGAAGATAAGTCACAAGCCTTGAAACGTGAAGGGAAACGCGACTGCGGTTGTGTGCACGGCCAGCGGCGCATCTCGACGTCACGAAGAGTAGTACGCCGCGTTTTCATCGACGTACCCGTGCGAAAGATCGCATCCCCACGCCGTCGCTTCGCTCTGGCCCAACCCAAGTTCAACCCGGATCTCGACCTCGTCGCCGAGCAACTGCTGTCGCACCACTGCGTCGTCAAATGCGCCGCGCCGGCCGTCGACGACGACCTGATGTTCGCCGATCCATGCGTTCACCCGGTCCGGCTGCATCGGCACAGCAATACACTTGCCCACGGCCATCAAGATGCGACCCACATTGGGGTCCCCGCCGTGCACCATCGTCTTGATCAGGGGCGACTCCCCAAGGGAGCGGGCCACCGCACGCGCATCTTCAATGCTGGCTCCACCCGAAACGCGCACCCGAAGCAGCCGCGTTGCGCCCTCACCATCACGGGCCAGCATCTCGGTCATGCGCGTGCTCAGCTCGAGCAGCGCGGCCTCAAAGAGGGCTGGATCAACCTCTCCCGCCGATCCACTGGCCAGCACTGCACACATGTCTGACGTGCTGGTATCGGTGTCGACCGAGAGCATGTTGAAGGTGGCATCAGCCACGCGGCGTAACCTGGCATCGAGTTCGTCGCGGCTGATCGCCGCATCGGTGAACACATAGGCCAGCATCGTCGCCATGTTCGGGGCAATCATGCCCGCGCCCTTGGCCACGATGCACAGCCGCGCCTCGCCCCCGGCACGCGTCGGCACGGTGCCTGAGATCGCCTTGGGGTGCGTGTCGGTCGTCATGATGCCACGTGCGCCCTCGAGCGGGTCGACCTGAAGCCGCTGCGACAGGCCTTGAAGGCCGGCCTCGATGCGCTCGATCGGCAACGGCACCCCAATCACCCCGGTCGACGCGACCAGCACCAGCCCTTCGTCGACCCCAAGCTCCCGCGCCGCAGCCGCACCCATGGCCCGCGCCCTGCGAACGCCTTCGTCGCCCGTACCCACGTTGCTGACCTTGGAGTTGACGACGACCGCTTGCAGCTGCCCACCCGCCATGCGCTCCCGGCCCAGTACGATGGGGGCTCCCGGAAAGTGATTGCGCGTAAAGACCGCGGCAGCCGTACACACACGATCGGCAGCAAAGAGCGCCAGATCGTAGCCCTCGCGCTTGAGGCCGCAGTTGGTAGCGGCGCAGGTGAAGCCGTGAGGCAGCTGCGCGGTTGCGTCGAGCCGAAAAGGTGACGTCGTCATGGTTCGGGGCTCGGAAAGCAGAAGAAAAGATCGACCGTACGACAACGGCCCCGTCGCGATAGGCGACGAGGCCGTGCATGCGCCCGAGAGGATTCGAACCTCTGACCTTCGGCTCCGGAGGCCGACGCTCTATCCAGCTGAGCTACGGGCGCTTGAATCAGCGGCTAAAACTCCCGTCAGCCGGGGTCCGGGTCAAGGGCGCAATCCCGTGATTCAGTGTATGGCACCGATGACCCGAGCGTAAAAAAAGACGGCGCCCGATCTCTTCAAAAGAGACCTGGGCGCCGCCAGTGCGCAGGCGAATAAGCCGAGTTCTGTCATCGCCCGAAGGCGAAGGGGGTCATTTCTCTGGGACGGCCCTCGCGGGACGCCTCATGCAGCCTACCCGGGACTCAGACGGGGCGGGCCGCCCCTTGTCCCCTATTTGGCCTTGCTCCGGATGGGGTTTGCCGTGCGGCTGACTGTTACCAGCAGCCCGGTGCGCTCTTACCGCACCGTTTCACCCTTGCCTGTGCCCGAAGGCCATCGGCGGTCTGCTCTCTGTTGCACTTTCCGTCGCCTCGCGACGCCCGGGCGTTACCCGGCATCCTGCCCTGTGGAGCTCGGACTTTCCTCTATCGGCGGCCGAAGCCCCGACAGCGACCCTCACTCGCCTGCGCACCTGTATTATAGCGGATTTCGGGCTGCATGGGCGCCGGCCAACTCACTCTCTTCATGGATGCCATCGGCTCGATGCGATAGACTGAGCGCATGACCCGCCTCGACCTGTGGATCGTTGCCGCCTACCTGGCCATTTCGCTCCTCGCGGGCGTTGCACTCGCGCGGCGTGCGTCGGGCAGTCTGGTCGACTTCTTCGTAGGGGGCCGCTCCCTGCCGTGGTGGCTGGCCGGCACGTCGATGGCCGCGACCACCTTCAGCATCGACACGCCCCTGTACGTCGCAGGCGTGGTCGGTACGCGAGGCATCGCAGGCAACTGGGAGTGGTGGAGTTTTGCCGTCGCCCACGTCGTGTTGCTCTACGTATTCGCACGCCTGTGGCGTCGCGCCGAGGTCGTGACTGACAACGAGTTGAGCGAATTGCGCTATGGCGGTCGCCCGGGAGCGCTTCTGCGCGCCACCAAAGGGCTGCTTTTTGCGGGTGTGATGGCGCCGATCGGCCTCGGGCTGGCCATGCTCGCCATGGTGAAGGTGGTCGAGGCGCTCGGGGTCGTCGAAGCGCTTGGGCTGGCCGACGGCATTGCCCACCCTTCCAACCCGGCCGACATGCGCCTCTGGATCGTCATCGGCGTGAGCCTGCTGGTCCTGGTCTATGCCGGTGTCGCCGGCCTGTGGGGCGTTGTTGTCACCGACTTCGCGCAGTTTGTGCTCGGCATGCTTGGGGCCGTGACCGTCGCGTGGGCCGCCGTCTCGCACGTCGGGGGGCTCTCGGCGCTGATCGCCGAGGTCGAGGTACAGGCCGCAGCGCGCGACCTCGACTTGCTGGCCCTCACACCACTGCAGTGGGACCCTCGCACACCCCTGCGCCTCATCGGGTCGGCAACCGCGGGCATCAGCGCCACGACGTTCATCGCGTACATCGGCGTGCAATGGTGGGCCTTTCGGCGCTCTGATGGGGGCGGCGAATTCGTGCAGCGCATCGCAGCCACCCGCAGCGAAGGCGAGGCAGAGCGTGCCGTTTGGCTTTTCAACGTGCTGCACTACGTGGTGCGCACGTGGCCCTGGATCATCGTGGCACTGGCCGCTGTCGTGATCTACCCCGACTTGGCCGATCGCGAGCTCGGCTACCCGAAGCTGATGCTCGACTTTTTGCCGTCCGGGCTGCTCGGGCTGGTCGTGGCTTCGCTCGTGGCCGCCTTCATGAGCACGGTATCCACGACGATCAACTGGAGCGCCTCGTACCTCACTCACGACCTCTACGCCCGCTTCGTGCGCCCAACGGCATCGCAGCGCGAACGCGTGTGGGCCGCGCGTTTGGCCTCGGTATTAGTGACAGCTCTCGGGGCGCTGGCCGCCTTCTACAGCGATAGCGTCGGCACCCTTTTTCGCCTGATCATCGCCGTCGGAACGGGGCCTGGCCTGGTGCTTGTCTTGCGCTGGTTCTGGTGGCGTGTGAATGCCTGGGCCGAGTTGGCGGCCATGCTCGCTGGCTTTGTGATCGGGCTCTCCACCTCGGTGATACCGGTACTCGTCATCGACGACTTCGGCCTGCGCCTGTTCGTGACGTCGGTGCTCACGACGATGATCTGGGTGCCCGTGATGCTGCTGACGCCGCCTGAGCCGGTCGAGCTGCGCACGGCTTTCTATCAGCGGGTGCGCCCTGCAGGGCCCGGGTGGGCCGCTGAGCGTCAAGTGACCGGCCTCGAGCCCGACACGTCGCTACGACGCGACATCGTGCGGGTGCTGTCGGGCATCGTGGTGCTGTTTGCTGCGCTGTTTGCCGTGGGTGGGCTGCTGCTGCAGCGGCCTATGCTCGCAGCCGGGTGGGCCGCAGCCGGACTGGTTGGGCTCGCCGTACTTGCGCCTCAGCAAGCCGGCACCGCGCCAGGCGACTCGGCGTAGCCATCCGCATGCGCTTGCGTGCGCGCCACGCAGGGCAGATTGTGGGCGCTTCGAGCGGTAGCTCGCTCGAGCGTGCTCCTGGCTCCCTCCCGCCCCGCTGACGCCATGTCTGACCCAAACGCCCCCGCTTCTTCTACCCTGAGGCGCGACCTCGGCCTCGTCGGCCTCGCGGCCACGGGCATCTGCTCGATGATGGGGGCTGGCATCAACGTCATTCCCTTCATGATTCAGCGCAGCGTGCCGGGCATTGGCGACGCTGTCTTGCCCGCCTTTGCGTTTGCGGCGTTTCCCGCCGTACTCGCAGCGCTCGCCTACGCCGTGCTCTCGACGGTCATGCCCCGCGCCGGGGGGAGCTACATCTACGCATCGCGCGGGCTTGGGCCCTACCTCGGGTTTGTGGCGAGTTTCTCACAGTGGTTCGGTCTTTCGATCGCCATCGGGGTCGTCTCGTACGTGCTCGTACCCTTTATCAGAGACGTAGTCGCGGCGCTCGCCGGGCCCGCCACGGCCGCTGTCTTTGACACGGGCCCCGTGCGCGTTGGGCTCGCGCTGGCGTTTCTTTGGGGCTCGGTCGCACTCAACATCCGAGGTCTCAAGCTGTACGAGCGGGTGCTGATTCCGCTCATGATCGCGATGTTCGGCTTTGGCAGCATCGTGATTGTCTTCGGCTTTGCCTTAGACCACGCCGACTTCGCGGCTGCGCTCCTGGCCGCCGAAGGGGTGCGCCTGCCTGAGGTTGGTGCGGGCGCCCCCTCAGCATCGGCCGATTTCAGCACATTCCTGGCCGCATCTGCCATTCTCTTTGCCAGCTTCATCGGCTTTGATTCGATCGCACAGGCCGGGGGCGAAGCGCGCGACCCGGAGCGCAATCTGCCGCGTGCCATCGGCCTGGCCGTGTTCGTGGTCGGCGGGTTTTACCTGCTCTTCACCGCGGCCGTGTATCACGCCGTGCCCTGGAGCTTCATTGCCGAGCGGGCGCAGACCCAAGACCTCACGGCACCGGGCCTGCTCGGATACCTGCTCGCGCCCGGATGGACCGTCGCGATCGTCGCCGGTGCGACCATCGCCCTGATCAACGACCTGCCGGCCATGCTGCTGGCCGTCTCACGCCTGATGTTCGCGTGGGCTGAAGACGGCGTGTTTCCGCAGCGGGTCGCGGCGATTCACCCCCGCCACGGCACGCCGCATGTCGCACTCGTCGCCAGCGGTCTGGTCGCCACCGGGTCGATTCTTGGGTCGCACTTCGCCGGCGACTTCTTCTTGGGCATCGACATTCTCGTGATCTCGATGCTCGTCAACTTCCTGGTCATGTGCGTGACGGTGCTAACCCTGCCGCGGCACAATCCTGCGCTGGCCGCGGGCATCAGCGTGCTGCCCTCCGCCCCGCTGCGCACCCTTGTGGCAGGCTTGGGCGCGGCCCTGCTCGGCTTGTTTCTGGCGGTGCACATCATGCGCGATCTCACCGCCGACGTCGCGGCATGGTACTTTCATTCCACACTCGTCTGGCTCTGCGTGATGGCACTGGCCACCGTGATTTACGTGCGCGAATCGCGCGCGCTGCGCACCTCGGGCGTCGACCTCGACGCGCGCTTCGCCGCGCTCCCCCCTGACACGGCTTCGTGATGACCCCTGCGACATCTTCGGCATCTGTCGAGCGCATCCAACTCGCCCCTGGCCTCGAAATCTCCCGAATTTTGACGGGCCTTTGGCAGATTGCCGACATGGAGCGCGGGGGTACCCAGGTCGAGCTGCAAGCGGCCGCCCGCGCCATGGAGCCGTATCTCGAGGCCGGCCTGACGACCTTTGACATGGCCGATCACTACGGCTCGGCTGAAGACATCGTCGGGGCCCTGCGAGGGCTACGCACAGCCGGAGCCGCCGCAAGCAGCCGCACCGGTGCTCCTGGCCGCACCGGCGAATTCTTGACGAAATGGGTGCCCGCACCG
This sequence comes from uncultured Gemmatimonadaceae bacterium, assembly GCA_964453545.1. Classification (GTDB taxonomy): domain Bacteria; phylum Gemmatimonadota; class Gemmatimonadetes; order Longimicrobiales; family Gaopeijiaceae; genus Gaopeijia. The sequence continues at coordinate 5,934 of CAYVPD010000013.1, read as the reverse complement.
GGTTTCATCACCCCAGATCTGGTCCGCCAAGGCGTCGAGACCGCCATCGCCCGCATGGGGGGGGAGCCGCTCGATCTCTTGCAGTTTCATGCGTGGGTCTACTGGGACCCCTCTTGGCTCGACGCGCTCTTCGCCCTGCGCGAACTGCAGGCCGAAGGGCTCATTCGCCACATCGGGCTGACCAACTTTGACACGGCCCATTGCCGCATGGCCTTGGCCACCGGGCTGCCGGTCGTCTCGAACCAGGTATGCTTCTCGCTGATCGATCGGCGCCCGCTGAAGGGGCTCGGGCCGCTGTGCGCCGCCTCAACCATGAAGCTGTTGTGCTACGGCACGGTCGCCGGGGGATTGCTGACCGACCGCTGGCTTGGGCGCAGTGAAGTGGCCGCCGACGACATGCCGACCTGGTCGCTCATGAAGTACAAGCGCTTCATCGAGGCAGCCACGGCACAGGGCGGCGGTGGGTGGGATGCCCTGCAGGCTCTGCTCGAGACGCAGCGCTCGATCGCCGAGGCTCGGGGCGTGTCCATGGCCAATGTGGCCGTGCGCTGGGTGTTGCAGCAGCCAGGTGTCGCCGGGGCCATCGTCGGAGCCCGGCTCGGTGCGAGCGAGCACATCAACGACACCCTGCGCACATTTTCGTTTGAGCTGTCCGCTGACGAGTGCGCGCGCCTCGAGTCCGCCGCGGCAGCACTCGGCGACCTGCCCGGTGACTCAGGCGACGAATACCGTCGCCCCCCGTTTCTCACCGCGGCCGGTGATCTGAGCGACCACCTCGATGAGATTCCGGCCCCATTCCCGGTACGAGAGCGCGGCAGCGGTGCGGGCGGTCGCGCATCGCAAGGGACCCGTGCCCTCGCATTTTCGGGCACCTCGTGGGAAACACTCGCGGGCTACTGCCGTGCCATTCGAACCGGTTCCACGATCCGGGTCTCGGGCACCACCGCCACCCACGGCGAGCACCAGATCGGGGGCGACGACCCCGGCGCCCAAGCCCATTTCTGCATTGACAAGATCGAGGGCGCGCTGCGCTCGCTCGGGTCACGCCTCGAAGACGTGGTGCGCACCCGCATCTTTGTCAGCCGCATCGACGACTGGGAGCCCGTGGCCCGCGCGCACGGCGAGCGCTTCGGGCACATCCAGCCCGCCAACACGTTGGTTCAGGCCGGACTCGTGGGCGAGGGCTACCTCGTCGAGATCGAGGCCGACGCCGAAAACTCCTCCTGAACCGGAGTCGTTCATGCACGCCACGACCTCACTGCAACGTCACTCCAAAGCCAACGCCTGGGCCGCGCTGTCGGCCATTGTCGCACGGTCGGCTGTCGTCGCGCTGTCGGCCGCAACTCTTCTGGCTCCGGAAGGGCTCCGCGCGCAGCAAGCGGCGGCTTCATCAGCCTCGTCGGCTTCTTTGGCTTCGTCTGGCACCCAAGCCACGCTGGTGCTTGAGCCCGCGCGAGTCTTTGATGGCGAGACGCTGCACGGAGGATGGCACGTGGTCGTCTCGGGTGGCCGCATTGTTGCGGCTGGCCCGCCTGCATCTCTCCAGATTCCCGCCGACGCCCGCCAAATCGCGCTCCCCGGGCTCACCCTGCTGCCTGGACTCATCGAAGGGCATTCGCACCTGCTGCTGCACCCCTACAACGAGACGCCGTGGAATGACCAGGTGCTCTTTGAATCGCTCGGAGAACGCGTAGCTCGCGGTGTCGTGCACGCCCGACGCACGCTGGAGGCTGGGGTCACCACGGCGCGCGACCTTGGTTCAGAGGGCGCGGGCTATGGCGACGTGGGGCTGCGAGATGCGATCAACAAAGGCGTCATTGCCGGCCCCCGTCTGTTGGTCGCCGGCCCTGCCATCGTGGCCACCGGGTCGTACGGGCCCAAGGGAGCCCCAGAGCACTCCCTGCCGCTCGGTGCTGAAGCCGCCGACGGGGTTGATGATCTGATTCGTGTGGCGCGCACGCAGATGGGTCGCGGCGCCGATTTCATCAAGGTCTACGCCGACTATCGCTGGAGCCCCACAGGCACGGCAGCCCCGAGCTTCACCCTCGACGAACTCGAGCGCTTGGTCAGCGTCACGACGTCATCTGGCCGGGTGGTCGTCGCCCATGCTGCCACCGCCGAGGGCATGCGGCGTGCCATCCTCGCAGGCGTGCAAACGATCGAGCACGGCGACGGGGGTACCGACGAGACCTGGGCCCTGATGCGCGAGCATGGTGTGGCTCTGTGCCCCACGCTCTCGGCCGGTCATGCGATCAGTCAATACGGCGGATGGCGCCCTGGCCAGGGCCCCGAACCGGAGCGCGTGCGCATCAAACGGGAGAGCTACCGGGCGGCCGTGCAGGCCGGCGTCGAGATGTGCTTTGGGGGCGATGTGGGTGTCTACCCGCACGGCGACAACGTGCGAGAGCTCGAGCTGATGGTCGATTGGGGCCGCGACTTGGGCATGGACGACCGGGCGGCGCTGCAGGCGGCGACCGCGGGCAATGCCCGGCTGCTGGGCCTCGACGACCGGGGCCTTGTCGCGCCCGGACTGCTGGCCGATCTGATCGCGGTCGAGGGTGATCCTTCGTCGCAGATCTCAGCCCTGCGCGCGATTCGCTGGGTCATGAAGGGCGGGCAGATCGTGGTTGAAACCACCAGCCGCTGAGTCACCGCACCGGACCGGCTTGGAGCTACCCCGGCCGCCCGGGCTCAGTACTCGCGAAAGATGCGCGAAAGTTCAGCCCGATCGCGGGTGTGGGCGAGCGCGACCATGAGCAAGATGCGGGCCTTGTGGGCGGTGAGATGCTCAGCCGAGATCGTGGGATACGAGGGGCCATCCCAACCTTCGGCCGGGGGTGTGTCGGCGCAGCGCTCGCGGGTGCTCTGAGGCACCGAATCGCGCACGGCACCGCCACGCCCGCCGACGTTGTCGCCTGAGGGAAACACCGTCACGACAACCGTGCCTTTGCGCTGGAGCGAGAGCAGCGCTGAGCTCTCGGCGCAGGTAAAGCCATTGGTCGATACGACGATGCCCGCGGGCACTTCGTCGGGGTAGTGCGGGCCTCGCCCATCGGGGTGCGAGATCGTCAGATCGACCCACGGCACCGACTCGACACCCTCGAGATCGAACTCGGAGTCGGGCCCATGCCGACGTGTCGGTGCAAAGAAAAACTCGGGCCCAGGGCGCCCAACGACCCCGAGCATGCCCATCTCGCCCGTCGAAAAGCCACCGACGCGTTGGTACAGCTTGCGCACCTCACGCCCCGACAAGATGCGGTCGTCCATGACGACGACCACGCCCTTGCCGACGGCTTGGGGTGAGGCCGCCGTGCGAACGGCAGCGAGCAGGTTGATGGGTCCATCAGGGCTGAGGCCGGTGGCCGGGCGCTGCGACCCGACGATCACCACGGGCTTGTCGGAGCGCACGGTCAGGTACAAGAAAAACGCCGTCTCTTCCATGCGGTCAGTGCCGTGGGTGACGACGATGCCGGCCAAGTCATCGCGCTCCGTCAGAAGCTCGTTGATGCGTCGAGCGAGCCGCAGGCGATCATCGGGGGTGATGCGCGGGCTCGGCACATTCATGAACTGTTCGGTCTCGATGTTGGCATAGTCAGTAATGCCCGGGACCGACGCCACGATTTCTTCAGCGCCGAGGGTGCCAGCCCGATACCCCGCGATGCCCCCTGGCTGATCTTGCACCCCTGCAATGGTGCCTCCGGTTGCTAACACCAGCACCGTGGGCACATCGCCCTCAATCACCTGCAGATCGTCGACAGGTTCTTGTGCGCTCAGCGATGCAGGCAGCACAGCCATAACGCACAGCCAGAGCCCGGCAGCAGCGGCGACTGCGAGCTCGGCCGCACGAGAGCGGGCCCGGCGCATGGAGCGACAAGCGACAACTTCAGGGCGAGTCGTGCAATGCATCACAGTGCTCCTTGGGCGGAAAGGACCATGCGGGTTCATGCCCAAAGGCGGTCGCCTCAGGGCTCAACCGTAAAGTTGAACATCATGCCGGCCCCGAGGTGCTCGGCAATGTGGCAATGCGCCATCCACACACCGGGGTTTGACATGTCGACCAGCAGATCGACCGTTGAGCCGACCGGGATCGTGGCCGTGTCTTTCCACGCGCGATTGGTTGCGGGCACGCCATCGATCGATAGCACGACAAATCGCTGCCCGTGCACGTGAAATGGATGATTCATGGGGTGGAATGAATCGGGGGTATTGTGCACCCGAATCTTCACCACATCACCGACCTTGAAGCGCCAGTCGATGTCGGCGTTTTCGCGCCCTGTCTCGACATCTCTCAAGATCCAGGTAACCTGATCTCCCGTCGAGAGCCAATTCATCATCGGCATCGGGTCGTTCCACTCCATTGGCGCGACATAGAGCGTATCCATTTCCATGGCCTGCATGATCGGAAGCGGCAGGTCGCGCACGCGCACCGTCGTTTCGAGCTGGTGATCGGGGGCCCGGTCCATGTGTGCCTGGAACGTCGAGATATCTGCGATCACCTCTGTGTTTTCGCGCAGGGTACCAAACGACGACGCAAGGTCATCGCTCACATCTCGATCTGAGACACGAATCGTCGCGAGCGTGTCGATTTGCGGGTAAAAGACGCCACGAAAATGACTGACTGCCTGCACCGCGTTGGTCACCGCAACCTCACCCTCGTCAGCAAAGTGCACGTCGACGATGTAGCGCTCAGCCGGCGCAATCACGACGCTCTCGACCCATTGTTCGCGCTCGAATCGGCTGATATCTGACGCAATCAGCTTCACTCGTGCCCCGCCGAAATTGACGTTGAACGTGCGCGAGTTGGCCACGTTGGTCAGGTAAAAGCGCACCACCTCACCGCGATCGACGTCGAGACTCCAGTCGGTCAGGCCGTTGACCATGAGTACGTTGCCGAAGCGGCCCATGAGGGCATGAGTCGGGCTCGACTCTCCCCAGGGGATGGCGCCCTGCTCATCAAAGAGCATGTCATCAAGCACGAGGGCTTCTTCACGGTGCACGGGGCCGTAATGGTCGGGATCGGGTGAACGCACCAGCAGGTTGCCGAAGAGCCCCAAGTCTTGCTGCACGTCTTCGCGAACGTGCGGGTGATACCAAAACATGCCTGCGTCTGGCACGTCGAGCTCATAGACGAACGATTCACCCTGCCTGATCGCCGCCTGCGTGAGGCCCGGCACTCCGTCGTAGGCGTTCTGCAGCCGCAGCCCGTGCCAGTGAATGGTGGTCGGCAGTTGAATGTCATTGGTCACCCGGACCGTGACACGCGACCCCTGCGCGGCCTGGATGAAGGGCCCCGGATATTGCCCGTTGTAGCCGAACATCACCATCTCATGGCCCGCGATGGTGCGACGAACCATCGACACCGAGATGTCGAACGTATCGCCCGGGACCAGCTGAACCAGACGTGAGGGTTCAGCGACCGGAAACATGGTGATATCCATGCCCAGCCCCGGCATGTAGGGTCCGACCGGAGGAACCGCCTCGTGCAGGCCCGGCAACATGGGCATCTGCGGCTCCATGGGTGGCATGCGCCACCCGGCTTCCATCGTCATGCCCATCGCATGGCCGTGGTGCATGTCATGCTGAGCATGCTGCGCGTGCGTCGGCTCTGGCACGAGCGCGACGACGGCCAGCGCCAAAGCGACCACCGCGACAACAGCCGGTGCAACCGGCCACAAACGGCGAGTACGCCTCATCGCGAAAATCCGTAGGCGGCGCAGTTTTCGTCTTGCAGGGGGCCGTGGCCGACCATGGTGTGCATCTTGCCGCTGCGCGACATGCCACGAAATGCCACCGGGCCCTGCCAAGCAAATTCTGATGTGGCAGCGCGAGGCTGTTCATCGATTGGCTCGAGGGTGACCACAACAAGGAACTTGTTCCACGACACCGGGCCCGACACACGGCCAGCTCCGTCGAGTGGGCCAAGCCGCTCGATCT
>CAYVPD010000012.1:0-16600 GCA_964453545.1 uncultured Gemmatimonadaceae bacterium | reverse complement strand
TTGGAGAATGCGTTCGACGTTGGCGGCTGCCTGTGCAAGCTCCCCAGCGACACCCCCCTCAGCGAGGCTGTCGGTACCGGGCACCCGACCGATCTGGCCTGCGAGGTGAATGAAGCCGCCGGTTCGAATGGCAGGGGAATAGGGAGCCAGCGGCGCCACGCCATCGGGCAAGATTGCCTCGAAGCCCCCGGCTGCCGACGTCGGGCCGATCGACGCCCCGCCCGACGACTGCGCGGGTCCTGGGGCCCGTTCCACCATTTCGCAGCCCATGGTGACCATCGCAGTCATCGCGGCCGCTGAAGCGATCGTGCTCATCATGACGCGCCTGGCCGACCGCCGGAGCGGGCTCGCTGGCGTGTCGCTTGGGCCCCGCCCTGATGCGGTGCTGATCGAAGAATTCCCAATGGCTCGAATCATGGCTTTCAGCCCTCCCCGCGTTCGAATACGACGCGCCCTCCGAGAATTGTGACATCGACCTGCGCTGCTGCGAGGTCGTCGTCAGATACCGTGAGCAAATTGCGGTCCAAAATGGCGAGATCGGCATACTTGCCGGGTGTCACCGAGCCCATCACGTCTTCTTGAAAGGCCGACCAGGCGGCGTTGATCGTGTAGGCCTTGAGCGACTCAAGACGGGTCAGTGACTGCTCCGGGTAGAAGCGCTCTCCGTTGTTCATCAGCCGGGTGACCATCGCGTGGTACGACGCGATGGGGCTGATCGGCTCGACGGGCACATCGGTACCGTTGGTGACGATCGCCCCGGAATCCCAGAGGTCGCGCCACATGTAGGCCCCGGTGCGCGAGCGCCATTCGCCGAGCTTGCCGGGCACCCAGGGACCGTCAGAGGTGGCGTGAACCCCCTGCATTGAGGGAATCACACCGAGTGCCGCAAAGCGGGGGATGTCTTCCGGGTGAAGATGCTGGGCATGCTCAATGCGCCACCGCAGGTCGCCGCCCTCAATGCCGGCCTCGGCCCATGCCGCTTCGTAGAGGTCGAGCACTTCGCGATTGGCGCGGTCCCCGATGGCGTGCACGTTGAGCTGAAAGCCGCTCTCGAGTGCGATACGCGCGGTCTCTTCGACATCGGGCACGGGCACAGTGTTGAGTCCCGCGGTGGTGGGCAGATCGGTGTAGGGTTCGAGCAGCCATGCCCCGTGCGAGCCGAGCGCGCCGTCGATCGACACCTTGATCGAGCGCACGGTGAGAAATCCGCCGCCGTATTCATCGACCCGCACGTCGGGCAGGTTCGCCCGCAGCAGATCATTGCCGGCACGAATCATCACATAAAGCCGCACGGGCAGCGCGCCCTCATCGGCGAGCTCCTTGAGCCCCGCCACCGTCGCAAAGCTGACGCCGGCGTCGTGAAATGCGGTGACGCCGTGAGACAGCGCTTCAGCCCCGGCCAGCTCGACCTGCCGGCGGAAGGTTGCGGCACGCTCGGCCTCGCTCTGGTCGGCCTGCGACGCGGCGAGTGCCCGCGTGACGAAGCCAGCGGCGGTCTCGCGCAGCAGTCCGGTGGCTCGGCCGTCAGCGCTGCGCACAATCGTGCCACCATCGGGATCGGGGGTCATCTCATCGACGCCCGCGAGCTCAAGGGCTCGTGCGTTGACATAGCTCGCGTGGCCGCTGGCATGCGTGAGAATCACCGGATTGTCGGGTGACACGGCCGACAGCGCGTCGTGCGCGGGCACGCCGTCCACGCTGCCCTCAGGCGTCGACGACCACTTCTCCTGATGCCATCCGCGACCGCGAATCCAGGTACCTGGCTCGACCTCTTCGACCGCAGCTGCGACCTGGGCCACGATCTCTTCGTAGGAGGTCGTCGAGGTGAGGTCGAGAATCATGCGAGTGTCGCCGAGCCCGTTGTAATGCCCGTGGCCTTCAATGAAGCCCGGCATGACAAAACGTCCCTGCGCATCGAGCACCTCGGTGCCATCGCCGATCCACGTCGCCACCTCTTCGTCGCTGCCCACGGCCACAAACCGGCCATCTTTCATCGCAACGGCCTGCGCCTCGGGCTGGGCGTCATCCATGGTTACGACGGTCGCGTTGGTGACGACCAGATCGGCGACGCCCTCGGGCAACGCACGGGTTGCGGGGCCGTCGCCGGGAGCCGTGCAAGCACTGGCGAGCCCGAGTGCAGCGAACAGGGCCCAGAGAGAGCGAGAGGTAGTGCGGCGGCGTGACATCGACCGGCTCCTGGAGGAAAAGGAATCAGATGCGTGGTAGGGCATCACTCCGGCAGATGATGCGCAGAAATGCGCTACTCCGCCAGCGCGCGCGCCGCTCCGAGGCCGGCCCCCCGACCCGTGGTCCACGCCCACAAGAAGTTGTGGCCCCCGATCGGCCCGAAAGCGTCGAGCACCTCGCCACACAGATGAAGACCCGGCTGAATCCGGCTCTCGAGCGTCAGCGGATCGACCTCGCTAAGCGCCACACCGCCGCCGGTCACTTCGGCCTTTTTGTAGCCTTCATCTCCGCTCCAAGGCACCGGCCACGCGGTGAGAGCCCGGACCAAAGCCAGGCGCTGCTCACGAGGCAGGCGTGCGAGGGGCTGGTCCCAGGCCACGCCCGCGTCTTCGGCGAGCCGGTGCGCCAGCCGGTTCGGGAGTGCATCGCTCAGCACTCCGCCGACCGTGCCCCCACCCGCCGACTGCAGCCGCTCGTTCCAGTCTTCTTGGCCCTGCTCCGTCCACTGCACCTCGAGCCCCTGATGGGCACCGGCCGTGCGCGACCGAATGGCAAGATGCGACGCGTCGAGTACTGAAGGCCCACTGTAGCCACGATGGGTAAAGAGAAAGCCATCATGCGTTTCGAAGCGCGGGCGCGCTCCGGGGGCACGCAAGGTGACCGGAAGAGAGACCCCCGCCAGGTCGGCATGCACCGGCGGCGAGAGGGTCAGCGGCGTGAGCGCGGGATAGGTCGGGTGCACGGTATGGCCTAGTGCCTCCACCCAACGCAGTCCTGCGCCGTCACTCCCGGTCGCCGGCACCGACAGGCCACCCGTCGCAACCATGACGCGAGCCGCATCGAGCACTCGGCCATCGGCCAGATGTACATGCCAGCGCGGCTCGATCGCGGTGACGCGCACTCCGAAATGCATCTGGCAGCCGGCCTTGCGTGCCGCAGCGACCAGCGCATCGCGCACGTCTCGAGCCTTGCCTGACACCGGAAACAGCTTGCCCGTCTCGGGCTCGAGTTGAAGCTCGAGCCCCAACTCGTTGGTGAAGAATTCGCGCTGCTCTTCGAGGGGCCACGCTCGAAGCATGCGTCGCAGCAGGTTGGGCGACGAGTCGGTGACGTAGCGCTCGGGTCGAAAGGTGCCGGGAAGCACATTGCATCGCCCCCCGCCACTGATCAAAATCTTGCGTCCCCCGTCGGGCGTGCTCTCGACGAGGTGCACCGTGACGCCTTCGGGCGCTTCGAGCGCGGCAAAACGCGCGGCCATGAGGCCGGCAGCTCCGGCCCCGATCACAACGATATCGTTTGTCTTCATCACAACCCGGCGGCCGTGCGTCTCCCCTCTTCTTCATCAACCCACAGCAGCAGCGCACCGCCGATGAAGAAAAAACCGAGGATCGTGGCCATGCCCATGCGTGCGTCTCCGGTGATCTGGGTCACGAGCCCGAGAAGCAGAGGGCCCGCAAAGGCCATCGCCTTCCCCGAAAAGGCGAAGAAGCCAAAGAACTCGCCCTCTTTGTCGGCGGGCGCGAAACGCCCCAACAACGACCGGCTGGCGGCTTGATTGGGGCCGACGAAAATGCCGAGAAAGATGCCGGCGAGGTAAAGGCTCTCCTTGCTGTTGGAGGCCACGGCCCAGAGCGATGCCGCAACCAAGCCCACCAGCGTCACCAATAGCGTGAGTCGCCCCCCGATGCGGTCGTCGAGAAAGCCCATCGCAAAGGCGCCGAGCCCGGCCGTGACATTGAGGGCGAGGCCCCAGTAGAGCACCTCGATCGTCGTGAAGCCGAAGACTTCGGCTGCGAAGATGGGGCCGAACGCAAAAATCGTGACGAGCCCGTCGTTGTAGAAAAGGCGCGCGAGCAGCAGGCGAACGACCTGTCGATAGCGGCGCACCTCTCGCAGTGTTTCGCCGAGTTCGGCAAAGGCCCGTCGCGTCACTTCGCCCAGCGGACGGCGGGCTGCAGCCGCCTCGGGCTCCTTTACCCACAGAAACATCGGGATCGACAAGACGGCGAACCACACGCCCACCAGCACCGTCGTCGCACGCACGTGCTCTCCGGTCTGGGGGTCGAGGCCAAACGGGGGCACCTCGGGCTGAATGAAGCCGAACAGGGCGATCGCCATCGCGACCAGCCCTCCGACGTATCCCAGGCTCCATCCGAAGCCTGAAACGCGCCCGATCGCATGCGGCTCGGCGACCTCGGGCAGGTACGAGTTGTAGAGCACACCACTCAGCTCGAAGGCCACGTTGCTGATGACGAACAGGGTCAGGGCCAGCGCGACTTCGCCGGGCGTCGGGAACCAGAGCAGGCTGACGCTGACCACGGTGAGCAATGTGAGGCCCAGCAGCAGCGGACGCCGCAGGCCGCCGCGGTCGGCGAGCGCCCCCATGACTGGCGACACGAAGGCGACGACCAACGCGGTGATCGTGACGCCCCGCGACCACAGCGCCGTACCCGTGATGCCATCAGGCGCGATCTGCTGGGTGAAGTAGACCGCGTAGATGAAGGTGACGATCAGGGTGGTGTAGGCCGAATTGGCGAAGTCGTAGATCGCCCACCCCCAAATGGCCCGGCGTCTGCTCGAGGGGGTGGTGCGGACAGGGCTCTTCGACATGGTCATGGCTCGGAGAGAGAGGGAGTGCCGACAGTGCGATCAGGGGGTACTATACTTCTTCGCAGCTGCTGAGGCACCGCGCGCGATTTTTGCGTTACACGAGTCGCGCGGGTGCAGCAGATGCGACTGTCGCAGCAGATGCAGGTGGAACCATCGATCGTCGACCTCACTCTTGGGGGTCGTTTCTTCTTGTCTCTTCAGCCCCCGCCTCACACGCGAAATTTCCATGAGCGAAAACCGTCTGCATGACAAAACGGTTCTGATCACGGGGGCCACCGCCGGTATCGGTGAAGCCTGTGCTCGTGCTTTTGCCGCACGAGGGGCCCGTTTGGTGTTGGTCGGGCGCCGGCGCGACCGGCTCGAGGCGCTGAAGCAGCAGCTCTCGGGCGAGGCCGGGGTCGAGGTGCGTGTGGCGTCACTCGACGTGAGTGATCGCGATGCGATCGCATCTCTGCGCGATGAGCTCGAGCGGTCCGATTGGCAGCCCGACATTCTCATCAACAATGCCGGCAAGGCCCTCGGACTCGACGTGGTGCACGAGGGGTCGATCGAAGACTGGGACGAGATGATCGACACCAACGTGAAAGGGCTGCTCTACCTCACGCGGGCCTTTCTGCCGGCGATGGTAGAACGCAATCGAGGGCATGTGGTCAACATCGGCTCAACGGCCGGGCGCTGGCTTTACCCCAAGGGCAATGTCTACGCAGCGACGAAGTTTGCCGTGCGTGGGCTTACCGAAGGGCTGAACATGGATCTCGTCGGTACCCGAGTGCGGGTCTCGAGCGTCGACCCGGGCCTGGTCGAAACGGAGTTCAGCAAGGTGCGCTTTCACGGAGATGAAGCTCGTGCCGGCCAGGTCTACCGGGGCTACACCCCGCTTCGCCCGGCCGATGTCGCCGACGCGGTACTCTACGTGTGCAATGCGCCCGAACATGTCGACGTGTTCAACATCGTCTTGATGCCCACAGATCAGCGGCATTCGATGGTCGTGCATCGCGAAGAAGGTTGAGCGCCGGCGCGCCGCGTGTCTTCTTCCTCGCTTCCAGGTCCCTCCCTCTCAGGGGCTCGCCCGGGCCTCGTCGTCTTTGCCCTCTGGCTGCTCGTCTTCTCGGCCTCCAGCCAGATCATGATCATCTCGCCGATCTTGCCACGCATCGGGCAAGAATTGGCGATTTCCGATGCGGTGCTGGGCACCCTCGTCTCAGCCTACGCATCGATGGTGGGCATTTTTGCGATCGTCGCGGGACCCATCAGCGATCGCATCGGACGGCGCCGTATTTTGCTGCTCGGCAGTGGCGGCATGACTGTCGCCCTCGCCCTGCACGGGCTGGCCACGAGCTATGTCAGCTTTCTTCTGGTGCGCTTGGTCGCAGGGATTGCCGGCGGGGTGCTCAGCGGGGCTGCCGTGTCGTACATCGGCGACTTCTTTCCCTACGAGCGCAGGGGATGGGCGACAGGTTGGGTCATGAGCGGCTCGGCCTTCGGACAGATTTTCGGGATTCCGCTGGGCATCGTGCTCGCCGGCCGCTTTGGTGTCGCTGCGCCCTTCCATGTCTTTGCCGTAACGATGTCGCTCACCTGGCTGCTGGTGTTTCTGCGCGTACCTCAGCCCGATGTACGGCGCTCGACGGAGCGCCTGAGCGTGGCAGGTGCACTGAAGAACTATATGGAGATGCTTGCGCGGCCCGAGATCGCGTGGGCCGCCTTTGCGTTTCTGCTCATGTTTTTGGGGTTGTCGCTTTTTGTGGTGTACCTGCCCACCTGGCTGGAGCGTGACCTCGGCGTGGGGCCCGGTTTCATTGCGACGCTGTTTCTTGTCGGAGGCATCGCCAACGTACTGACCGGCCCACAGGCGGGTCGGCTGTCGGATCGCATCGGGCGGCGGCGCATCATACTCGTGGCCTGCGCCGGGCTGTCTGTGGTCATGGCGATTACGACGTGGGTGGTGAGAGCGCCGTGGATCGCCTACCCGATGTTCTTCTTGACCATGGTGTTGCTGGCCATGCGCATCTCGCCGTTTTCAGCGCTTCTGACGGCGCTCGTCGATGACGACCGCCGAGGCTCGCTGATGAGCCTGACTGTCGCCCTCGGTCAGGTCGGATTTGCGTTGGGAGGCGCCCTGTCCGGACCCATTTTCACCAGCGCCGGCTATCGCGCAAACACACTCTTTGCCGCGCTTTCGGTGCTGGGCATGGGGCTGATCGTATGGTTTCGCGTGCCCGAACCGAGCATGAGAGGTACTGTTCTCGCCGAGGTGGTACCGCCACTAGCCGGCGGCGACACCTCGGAGCTCTGATCTTCGCCTGAATCCTGAGATGCATTCATGAGCCGTTTGAAATTTGCTGGTCTGTCTGCGCTGGTTCTTCTGACCGTTCTGCCGACCCAAGGGGCAGAGGCGCAGCAGGCGAGTCGTGGGGGCGCCCCGGAGCCAGATCCCGTCAGGGCTGGCCAGGCCGATACGCCCGCGACCTACCTGAACGACGGCTTTGATGCACTGCACTACGATGTTGAGCTCGCGCTCCCCTTGGGTGCGGGTGCAATCGAGGGCCACGCCATGATCCGCCTGCTGCCGGAGCGCCCGCTGAGCGAGGTCCGCCTGGACTTTACAGGATTGCGCGTGGACGAAGTGAGCGTCGATGACGCGCCCACCGATCAGTTCACTCTTCTCGACGGCGTGCTCGTGATCACGCCGGCCCAACCCCTGCCCGCCGGGCGCGAAGCCCGCGTCGCGGTGCGTTATTCGGGCGTACCCGATGACGGTCTGATTTTGGGCAACACGGTGCACGGCCGCCCCAGCGCCTTTGTCGACAACTGGCCCAACCGCACGCGTTTCTGGCTGCCCAGCGCCGACCATCCGTCAGACAAGGCCACGGCCCGCCTGAGCGTGCACGCCCCCGCAGGGTGGCAGCTCATCGCCAATGGGCGGCTGATCGGCCGCCCGTTTGCCACGCCTCCAGGCACACCTCTGGTCGAAGCTCTCGAGGCTCGGCAGGCAGCGAACGGCGGAGCCGACGCAGGCGCGTCGGGGCGCACAGAGCGCCGCACCTGGATCTGGCAAACGGACGTGCCCCACCCCACCTACACGCTTGTGGTCGGAGGCGCCGAGCTCGAAGTCGACACGGTCGGCCTTGCCGCCTGTGGAAGTGCACCTGCGTCGCCCCGCGTTGATGGGTGCGTCGAGGTTACGACATGGCTGTACCCTGAAGATGCCGAGGCCGGGGCCGCCTCGTTTGTGCGCGCGGCCGAGATGGTCGACTTCTTCAGTGACGTCATCGGACCGTTCCCGTATGAGAAGCTCGCGCACGTGCAGTCCTCCACGCGTTTCGGCGGCATGGAGAACTCATCGGCGATCTTCTATGACCAGGGCGCGATTGCGGCCGGGCGCAACATCGAGACCACGGTAAGTCATGAGACGGCGCACCAATGGTTCGGGGACTCGGTCACCCATGCCGATTGGAGCCACCTGTGGCTGAGCGAGGGCTTCGCGACATACTTCGGCCACGTGTTTTTCGAATACGCCGACGGGGTCGCTGATTTCGCTCGTCGCATGGCGCAGGTGCGTGAGACCTGGTTCGCATCAAACGACACCGCCAACGCCGTGATCGGATCGGGCGATGATCTCTTTGCGCTGCTCAACCGCAACAACTACCAAAAAGGCGCCGCCGTTCTCCACATGCTGCGCGACGAGGTGGGCGACGAGGCATTCTTTGAGGCGATTGCCCAGTACTACGCCCGCTTCGCCGACCGCACCGTACTCACCGAAGACCTGCAAGCGGTGTTTGAAGAGACGACCGGGCGCGAACTGGGCTGGTTTTTCGAGCAGTGGCTGCGCCATCCTGGCTACCCGCTCTTGAAGGCGTCAACCGGCGCCTCGTCGCAGGGCGGGCTCGAGGTGACCGTGACCCAGCTTCAGGGCGACCATGCGCCCCGTTTTCGGCTCTCGCTGACGCTTGCGATCTCGGGGCAGGGTGTGCCTGAAGGCACCCGCCGGCGCGTTGAGCTCACCGGGGCAACAAGCCGTTTCAGCTTTCCCGAACTGCCCGCAGACGCCCGCGTCGAACTTGACCCCGGTCAGGTGCTACTGGCCCGTATCGCACCCTGAGGGCCAGAGCTCGGACGTGGGCGGCTCCTTCACGCGCCGCCCGCGCGCGCATTACCTTCTTCTATTCGACATCATGCCGACGCCGCGGTGTTTTCGGCCGTGAGCGTGCCGGTGTCTCCCCTCTGAAAATCGATTCATGGCTGCTGCCCCCCATCTCGACTTCGAGCGCGACATCGTCGAAATCCAGGGCCAGATCGAGAAACTGCTCGAGCTGGCCGACAACAAGGGTCTCGACGTGTCGAGTGATCTGGCGCTTCTGCGCTCGAAGCTCGAAGCCATCAAGCTCGACACCTATCGCAACCTGCGGCCCATCGAGCAGGTTCAAGTCGCTCGGCATCCCAAGCGACCCTACACGCTCGATTACATCGACCTGGTCTTCACCGACTGGCTCGAGCTGCATGGAGATCGGGCCTTTCGTGATGACGAGGCCATCGTTGGAGGCTGGGCGCGCCTCGGCGGTCGCAGTGTGATGGTCATCGGCCATCAAAAAGGCCGCGACATGAAAGAAAATCTGCGCCGCAACTTTGGCATGCCTCACCCCGAGGGCTATCGCAAGGCACTGCGCCTGATGAGGATGGCCGACAAGTTCGGGCGTCCGGTCGTGACGTTCATTGATACGCCCGGGGCCTATCCCGGCTTGGGCGCCGAGGAGCGCGGACAGGCTGAGGCCATTGCCATGAATCTGCGCGAAATGGCTCGCTTCAAGGTGCCGCTCATCTCGGTCGTAATCGGTGAGGGCGGCTCGGGTGGAGCTCTCGCGCTGGGGGTGACCGACCGCATTCTGATGCTCGAGCATTCCGTGTATTCGGTGATCTCGCCCGAGGGCTGTGCCGCCATTCTCTGGCGCAGCGCGGAGCACCGCGAAAAGGCCGCCGACGCCCTGAAGATGACGTCGGCCAACCTGCATCGCCTCGGCATCTGCGATGAGGTGATTGCTGAGCCAACAGGCGGAGCGCATTCCGACCCCAAAGCCACGGCTGAGACGCTGGCTGCCGCAGTCACGCGCCACCTCGACGAGCTCGAGGCCATGAAGCCCGAAGAGCGGCTGCGCCAACGGCACGCCAAGTACGCAGACATGGGTGCCTGGCTGGGCGACGACGATCACGGCAAGAAATGACCGCGTTTGCCGAGGTCAGCTTCAAGGGGCGCCGGCAGGGCTACTTCACTGCGCCCGACCTCGACCTGATGCCGGGCGACTGGGTGGTCGTCGAGGCCGATCGGGGCGAAGACCTCGGGGAAGTCACGGCCATCGGACTGCTCGCACAGCGCAAGTGCTCGGCGACCGGTGGCTGTGGCACTGACACGCCTTCACAGCGTGTTGTGCGCAGGGCACGGGCCGACGAGGTGGCACGCCTCGACGAATTGCGCAGCGACGAAGAGAGGGTGCGCACCGAAACCCGAAAGAAGGTCAAGGCGCACGGCCTGAAGATGAAGGTGTCTGATGCCGAGTGGCAGTTCGATCGCAACAAGCTGACCATTTTTTTCACCGCCGACCGCCGGGTCGACTTTCGCACCCTGGTGCGCGACCTCGCACAGACCTTTCGCACGCGCATCGAACTGCGGCAAATCGGTGTGCGCGACGAGGCCGGGCTGTTGGGTGGCGTTGGCCGCTGTGGACGCGAGCTCTGTTCGTCGACGTGGCTGCCCGAACTGAAACCGGTCAGCCTGCAACTTGCCAAAGATCAGCGGCTTTCTCTAAATCCGGCCCAGATCTCGGGATCGTGTGGGCGCCTCATGTGCTGCCTGATGTATGAACACCGCACCTACGTCGAATCACGGCGACGCTTTCCGCGGGAAGGTCGTACGTTGCGCACCCTCGTGGGCGAAGAGCGCGTCACCGGGGTAGACATTTTGCGTGAGCGAGTGGCGCTACGCACGGCAGACGGCTCAAGTCGAACGCTCGCCCTCGATGCACTCAAAGACGAAGTGGCGCGCGCCGGGCGGGCAGCCCGACCCGGAGAGGGTCGCTGACGTCGTCTGCTTGAACGCCACCCTGCACACCTTTACCTCTTCTTGAAGCCGAGAGCCGCCGTGCCAGAGCGACGCTATCTGACGACGCCGATCTACTATGCCTCGGGCGAGCCTCACCTGGGGCACGCCTACACGACGATCTTGGCCGATGCGCTGGCGCGCTTTGATCGGCAAGAGGGTCGTGAGGTTCGGTTTCTGACAGGCACCGACGAGCACGGCCAGAAGATCCAAGAAGAGGCCGAGAAGCGCGGCATAGAGCCCTTGCAGCTCTGTGATCAGATGGCTGAGCGGTTTCGCGACGCCTGGGATCGGCTCGACATCTCATATGACCGATTCATTCGCACGACCGAGGCGGAGCACAAAGCGGTCGTGCGCGACGTACTCACCCGGCTGCATCAGCGTGGCCACATCTACGCGGGCGAATACTCCGGCTGGTATAGCGTTTCGCAGGAGCGCTATTTCACTGACAAGGAGATCGGTCCGGATCGAGTCGACCCGATCGCCGGCAAGCCGGTTCAGTGGGTCGAAGAGAAGAACTGGTTCTTTCGCATGAGCGCGTTTCAAGACGATCTGGTGAGGCATATCGAGGCCAACCCCGACTGGATCGTGCCCGAGACGCGCCGCAATGAAATCCTCGGGTTTCTGCAGAAGCCGCTGGGCGACCTGTCGATCTCCAGGCCCCGTTCCCGGGTGTCATGGGGCATTCCACTGCCCTTTGATGAAGACCATGTCACCTACGTATGGGTCGATGCGCTGCTGAACTACTTCACCGCATCGGGCGCCGTGACAGGGGGCGCCGGTCCCGATCAACCGGGGTTCAGCGACCCGACGGGTTCGTGGTGGCCGGCCGATCTGCACCTCATCGGCAAGGATATTCTCACCACGCACGCCGTGTACTGGCCGACCCTGCTGATGGGGGCCGGCATTCCGCTGCCACGTCGCATTTTGGCGCACGGGTGGTGGGTCGTCGACGACACGAAGATGTCAAAGTCGCTGGGCAACGTGGTCGACCCGCTTCAGCTGCGCGAAACATTCGGAACTGATGCGGTGCGTTGGTACCTGCTTCGTGAAATGCCTACAGGTGCTGACGCCTCGTATACAGCTGAGCGCTTCATGACGCGGTATGACGAGCTCGCCAATGTGCTGGGCAATCTGGCCCACCGGGCGACCTCAATGATCGTGCGTTACCGTGAGGCCCGGGTGCCCGCTGCTGCCGGGGCAGGGCTTGATGACGCCATTGCCTCAACCCTGGCTGGGGTTCGGGCCGCGCTCGCTGATTATCGACTGCACGAAGCGCTCGGGTCCGCGATGGAGCTGGCTCGAACGGCCAACGGATATGTCGAGGCTCTTGAGCCCTGGGCTCAGGCCAAGGATCCGGCACAGGCCGACGCGCTTGATGAAACGCTCGCAACGCTCGCGCGAGCGCTGGTGGTGCTCTCGGCCCTGTTCCACCCGGTGTGCCCAACGAAGGCCGAAGAACTGGCGCGCCGCCTATCATTGAGCAGCGTCCCGACGCTCGACGCCGCCACTCAGATCGGGCTGGCCGGTCTCGAAGTGGCCAAAGGAGACCCACTGTTTCCGCGCATCGAGGTCGAGTAGCGTTGACCCTTTGTTCGTCACAGGGGTAGTTTTGCGGAATGATCAACGAACAGTGGACCCTGCTTCTGGTCAAAGAGCGCGCAGGAGCGCTCCGTCAGATCAGCATTTCGGCGTCACGCCTGCGCAAGCTGGCGTGGGCTGGAGCCGTGGCAGCGGTGCTGTTCGTCATTGCCTTCGTACAGATCGGTGTCGGCGCGTTTGGACTGTGGCGCACGAACCATCTCGCTGACAAAAATCAGGTGCTGCTCTCGGAGCTCTCTCGCATCGAGGGTCAGGTTGCCGCTCTCGAGGCGACGCTGGATCAGGTCCGTGAGCGGGAGCGCGAAGTCAGCGCATTGGCCGGACTCAAGCCGATCGATGACGATGTCATGCAGGTTGGTGTCGGTGGTCCAGGCTCTCGCACGCCCGAGTCGAATCCGTTGTTCGGTTTTGAGCCGTCGCTCGGCGAGACTGCGTTTGCCCTCGATTATGACGTCGACGCGCTGAACCGCCGGGCCGGCATTCTGCTCTCAAGTCTGAAAGAGGCGGGTGACTCGCTGTCGTCGCATCGCGACGCCCTGCTAGCGTTGCCGACCCTGTTTCCGACCGCGGGCAGCCTGACCTCCCGATTCAGTCGGGCCCGACTGCACCCCATCATGAACGAGGTGCTCCCGCATCCTGGCGTCGACATCGCTGCCCCGCGGGGCACGCCGATTCTCGCCACGGGGCAGGGTCGGGTGACGCGAGCCGGGTGGAGCGGTGGGTACGGCCAGATGGTTGAGATCGACCACGGCAACGGGTACTCGACTCTCTACGCACACGCCTCGCGTCTGCTGGTTCGCGCAGGTCAAACGGTCGAGCGTGGTGATGTCATTGCTCAGGTTGGGCGCACGGGCACGGCGACATCGAGCCACCTGCACTACGAAGTGCGACTCAACGGCCAGCAGGTGAACCCGACCAACTTCTTCTTGCCGGGCACGCTTCGCTGATCGAGGCGGCGGGACTGCGGCCGCCTTGTCTGTTTTGAGTCCACTCCGGTTGGCCCTCAGCGCTCTGCTCGTCACGCAGGCCGGGGTCGGTGCGCAGTTGCTCGTACCGGGCGAGATCGTCGAGACGGCTCAGGGCCCTCGCATTGTTGTCTACGAAGCCCCGGACGCGCCGCTGATTTCAATGCGGCTTTCGATTGGCTTTGATGCCACGGCCGAGCACTTTGCGGCCGCACCCGTGCTGCAGGCACTCGCCGAATCTCGCCTGCGTGGCACGGCTGCGACGCTGGGCGCCCGCATCGAATCAGGCGCCTCGGAGCACGGCATCTCGTATATCGTGACCGGTGCACTGGCCGACCTCGACCAGCTGGCCTACCTGCTGCGGCTCGCAACCCGCGAGCCCCGTCACGATGAGGGATTCACGAGAGCCCGGGCGGAGGTTGCAGCCCAGCTCACCCGTGTGGGTGAGGTGGGCGAAGGTCGGGTGGAGGCCGAACTCCGTGCCGCCGCCGAACCCGGCACTCCTTCACTGCAGCAGGTTCGCGAGCGACTTCGCACGCTCTCGTTTGATGACCTGCGTGCTGTGTGGCAGCAAACGCATCGCGTCGAGGCCATGACCCTGGTGGTCGATGGTGATGTCTCGATGCCCGTGCTGCTATCGACCGTGGCAGGCCTCGCACAAACTGAGACACCACCCCCAGCCATTCAGGACCGGACACTCGACCCGATCCGAGATCGCCCCAACCTGCTGCGCTCATGGCTCGGCTTCGCTTGGCTCATGGATCCCGGGCTCGACCCTGTGACCGCGGTTATCGCCAGTCTCTCGGCCGAACACCTGCGCGCGCAGGGAGGGCAATTCGAGGCGTTTGTGCGCGTGTGGGAGGGACGACAGGGTGATGTGCTCGGCGTGCTGGGATCGGCCTATGACCGCGGCAGCCGGGAGCTGCGTACCGTGCTCGAGCAGCTGCCCCAATCTCTCCTGACCTCCATCTCGCAAGACGAGGTGACCCGGGTGGCGGCTCGACTGCGCTTTACCCTGCTCGCTCAGGCGCGTACGCCTTGGGGGCGCGCAAGTCTTGTCGGTCGTTTCATTGATGGGGGAGGCACCCCCGACGCGGCGGGCCATTATCTCGAAGCACTCGACACGATCACGGTCGATGCGGTGCGCGCGCGCCTCGAGGCGATGGCGCAGGTCACACCGGTACAGGCGACGGCCGGCAACGGGGCGACGTCTCGTGGTACGACGACCGCTGGCAGCGGTGCGACCGTACGTGGCCCAGGCTCCGCCCTTGGGACTCGAGCAAGCGCTGGCGACAGAACGCAGCCCCACGTCACCCGACCTGACTGGGCCGCCGAGTTCCAGGCGGTCACGCGCACACCGGCCCCTGTGGCCGGCATCGCCATTGCCCTGCCCCTGGGGTCGGGGCGTGATCCGGCCGCCGAAGAAGGCTCAGCCTCGGTCGTGGCGCAGGCCATTTCAACCGAAATCGAAGCACGGCTCGGCTCGGCAACGGTCGAGGTTGTGGCCACCGTCGAGCCGGAGCGCATGATCTGGACGCTGCTGGCTGATGCCGAGATGAGCGACCGGGTCTTGCAGGCCTTCGGTGAGGTCGTGTTCGGCGCAGGGCCAAGCTTGGACCGGCTCGAGCAAACCGGTCAACTTCAGCTGGAACGGCGCGTCTTCGAACGAGATTCGCCGCTGCTCGAGGTGAAGGCCGCAGAACGGGCCCTGCTGTTTGGCGAAGGCGACCTGCGGGCTCGAGCGCCCGAGGGCTCTGTGAGCAGTCTTTCGAACCTCGAGCCGGCGAGGCTGCAGGAGTGGCGGCATGAACATCTGCGCCCTGGCCAGGCCTACGTCGTTGTGGTCGGGCCGAGTGCCGAGGCCGTTGCGGTGGCTGCATCGGCCGACAGCCTCGACCTCGTTCAGGCAGACACCGCCAAAGACGACCAGGCCCTGCAAGCCGATCCGGCTGCGCAAGCCAAGCAGGCTGCGCAAGCTTGGCGTCTCGGGCGGCGAGTAGCCATCGAGCGAGACGTGACGAACGGATGGCTTACGGTGGCGTGGCCTGTGCCCCTCGGGGTCGACCCCATGGCAGCCGACTTTCTCGCGCACCGACTGGAGCGAGAGCTGAATCCGCTGCTTCCCGACCCGGGCCTCTTCAGCGCTCAAGCCGACGTCAGCGAGATCGGTGGACAGCGCGTGATGCTCGTGCGTGCGGCCACCGCGCCCGAGCAGATGGGCACCTTCGAGACGCAGATTCTGTCTCTGCCCACAGCGCTTGAGACGGCTCTCGATGACGTGCGTTTTCTTTGGTACCGCAGGCAGTTTCGCGCCGATCGCTTGATCGAAGCTGCTGCTCCCGAAGCCGACGCGGCAGCGCGGGTACGGCAATGGCTGGGTCTGGGATCTCCCGTCGACCTCGACGAGCAGCTCTGGACGGTCACCCCGGAATCGGTCGTTCAGGCCGCCCTCGGCCTGTCTGCACCGCGTGTGCTTTCGTTCGGGCCGCGCCTGACCGAGAAATGAGGTTTTTCGGGCCGCAGCCTTGTCGCTGCGTGGCCTCCCGCATTAGCTTCGCCCCTCTGTAGCCGTGCGCATCCGTCGATCGTGCGACTCGGTACTGCCCAGCGAAGTGATCCAACCGGAGCAAAGACCATGAAGCGTGGCACCCAGCTGCTCGCCGCCCTCGCGATTGTCGGCCTTGGCGCCTGCAGTCCGGCTCAAGTCGTCGTGACTGCCGAGGTCCAGGCTGAAGATCCCATCAGCGGTGAAGCCATCACCCGGCCCCTCTCGAATCTCGAGGTGAGCCTGCTGCCCTACGACCGTGATGCGATCTTCGATTCGCTGACGGCCGCAGCCAGCAGCCCCGAGCCCCAGATTCCTTCTGAGCTGACTGCAGCGCAGGAGGCCATCGCAGCCGCCCAGACCGAGTGGCGCGAAGCTGAAAACCGCTGGGCCACGATTCGCGACACGCTCCAGAAGATCTCTCAGGCCATGGAGCAGTACTCGCCGGCCGAAGGCGCCTACCGTGTGCTCTTCCAGGAGTTCAACGACATCGAGGCCCAGCTGGGTCGGGTCGAGCGCTCCAAAGATCAGCTGTTTGCGACCTTCGATTCCCTGCAGCGTGAAAACATCTCGCGCGCCCAGGCTTACAACCTCTCGGTT
>CAYVPD010000011.1:0-18007 GCA_964453545.1 uncultured Gemmatimonadaceae bacterium | reverse complement strand
GGGTCACGAACGTCGACCATGTGCAGCCCGCCGCCGCAGGTCGTGCCCCCGCCGCTGCCGCCGACGATGTAGGCAAACCCGGAATCCTCATTGATCACCACGTTGTGTGCCGAGGCGATCTCGGTGTAAAGCGCGGTCTCGCTGAAGCGGATGGGGGCTTGGGCCGCCTCAACGTCGCGCAACTGAGTGAGGTCAAAGATCTGCATGCCGTGCTGGCCTGCAGCGTCGGCCACGATGAAGACGTGGTCGGCATAGACCTTCATGTCGCGCCAGATATTTGACGTCGCGCCCTCGGTGAGCATCAGCTCGCCCGCATAGAAGGGTGCTGCCGGGTTGGTGATGTCGACAAACGACATGCCGTCAGTGCGGCCGACGAGCGCCCATTCGTGCCCGGTCTCGGGATCGGTCCAGCCCCACACATCGTTGACCATCACCCCCCGCTCGGCCCCGAGCGCGCTCAGCGGCACAAAGGTCACGAGGTCGACATCGGCGCAGCCGAACATCTCGGCTTGGCCGTCTTCGCACACCGCCGGTTCGTCTGCGGCAAAGCTCATGAGGTCAGCGGCGGCACCCGCAAGCTCGCCGACCTCGGTCCAGTCGCCGGCCCCTGCATTGCTGCCGGTCGACCATTCATAGACATGGCCCAGCCCAGCGTAGATCGCTGCGCCTGGAGCTCCAGCCACGAGGCGGCTGCCTGCACCCGCCAGCGCCATGCCGAAGAAGCCTTGGCCCGGGGCGCCGTTGACGATGCGCGAGCGCTCGCTCCACGACCCGTCGGCGTCAGCCGCAAAGCCGACCACGGCTGAGGCAAAGGGCGCACCCGCGATGATCTGGTCTCCGGCCTGCGCGAGCGTGAGTCCCAGGAGTGCCTGTGCAGGCAGGTCACCGTCGGCGCGCATCGTTCCGGCGTGGCTCCATGTAGCGCTGTTGTCTGCGACAAAGCGCTCGATGGCTCCACCGCCCATGCCGGCAAACGGGGCGCCGGCAAAGATCTCCCCGCCTGCTGTCACCAGCACAGCAGAGCCGAGCAGCGCCGGCCCGGGCGTGGGCGCGCTCAAGCGGGCCACGGGTGCCCATCCAGCCGAGGTACCATCGGCCGCCGCCCCATCCAGGGCCGCCACAAACACCGCACCCGGCAGCGGCATCGCGCCGCCCTGCAACTCGGTCAGTCCGGGTCCGGGCGCGCCGATCGCGAGCGTGCCATCACGCAGCGAAAGCGCGGCACCAAAGGCGCGGTCGCTTGGGGTGCCTGCGGCCCCAGCGCCGGCACTCACCCCAGCAAAGTCATCGGCGCCCAGCACGATCGCGGGCGTCGCGAGATCGGCCAGAGTGTAGAGCACGACGCGGCCCTGTCCTTCGGCGGCCCCGGGCGCGCCAGCAGCCAGCCATCCCCCGTGAATGGCCACGCTCGTACCAAGTGCGTCACCCGTGCTGCGCATCGCTTCGGGCAGCGTCACCATGCCTGCGAACTGCCATCCCTCGGGCCCCTCGCGAAAGACGAAGACGGCGCCGTGGCCCTCGTCGAAGCCGCGCGCACCCACGGCCAGCCAGCCGTCGGCAGCGGCGAGTGCGGTCGCGAAGCCCTCGCCCAGTCCCACGTCAGGCACTGACAGCACCGCTTCGGCTATCCATTCGCCCGAGGCATCGCGCGAGAATACCTGCACGTCGCCCGACTTGGCCGGCGGCATCGGGAAAAACGGGAACTCATCGGGGTCGCCCACAAAGATGCGATCGCCGTCGATGGCGACTGCACTGGCGAATCCGGCGAGATGCGCGAGCTCGGCCCACGGAGTCTCAGGGGTGAGCCGCGTCTCGGCCTCGGCAGCAGGGGCAGCCGTCGATGTGACCGTGGGCGCAGCCAGCGTTGTGGCGACGATGAGCGACTTCAGCAGCATGAGATCAACTCCGGTGAAGGGACGGGGACCGCTATCCTACAACGGGGTAGCACGTCGCGGCGAGGCCTCGCCCAAGCTCGGCTCATGACTCCCGTTTCTGGCTGCACCCTGCGTGTCTGAATTCATCGCCCTGACCGTTTCGATCTTTTCGATCGTCAATCCGTTTGCCGCGCTGCCGGTTTACGTCGGCATGACCACGCCGCTGCCCGACCCGGTTCGTCGCAAGCTGCCGCGGCAAACCTCGACAGCGGCCTTCGCGATTTTGGCCATCGCCTACCTCGCTGGCGAGGCGCTTTTGGCGTTCTTCAATATTCGAATTGCCTCACTTCGGGTCGCCGGCGGGCTGCTGATTTTTGGGATGGCCTGGTCGATGCTCCAAGCCAAGATGAGTGGCGCCAAGCACCAGCCCGAAGAGGCTGAAGAGGCGCCGGACCGACACGCGATTGCGGTCGTGCCACTCGCCATGCCGCTGCTCGCCGGCCCTGGCTCAATCTCGGTCATGATTCTCGCCGCGACCCGCACTGAGGGGGCGATGGGTCATGCCGTCACCGCCGCGGCGTTGGCCACCAACGCGCTCGCGATCTGGCTGATCTTGCGGGCCGCCCGGCCGATCGCCGGCTTCTTGGGCACCACCGGCATGAACGTCGCGACGCGGTTCATGGGACTGATTCTCGCGGCTATCGCCGTTGAATTCATCGCGGCCGGGCTGAACGAGATCTTTCCGGCGTGGAGCATTCCCGGGGTGTTGTCTTGAGCCGCCCCGCACGGCGATCGGGCCCCCGCTCAGGCTCGCGTTCATCGCGGCGTGAGCCAGCCAGCATCGCCCCGCTCGAGCGCTACCGTGAGCTGATCGATGATTGGGCTGCATTTGAAGAGGCCCTGTCTCGCCCCGAGCCCACAACGCTGCGAGTGAATCGGCTGCGCGCGACCGTGGCCGAGGTGCGGGCCGCACTCGAGGCGGAGGGTTTCACGCTCGAAGAGCTGCCAAATCAGCCCGGGATTTTGCGTGTGCTCGATGGCCCTCGGTCGGTGTCCGACACGTGGGGGCACTGGGCGGGCGATTTCTACATTCAGCAGGCCTCGACGGCGGTTGCGGTCGGGCTGCTCGACCCGCAGCCGGGGGAGCGCGTGCTCGATCTCTGCGCGGCACCCGGGGGCAAAACGACGCATATCGCCGAGGCCATGCAGGGCGAAGGCGAGATCGTCGCCGTCGAAGTGAACGACGGCCGCATTCGCGCGCTGCTCGGCAACATCTATCGCCTCGGTATCACCAATATTGCCGTGGCCGAAGGCGACGGCCGCACCCTGCCTACCGAGGCGCAATTCGATCGCGTGCTCGCTGATGTGCCGTGCTCTGCGCAGGGCACCTGGCGCAAGAAGGCCGGGCACCTGCCTCCGCGGCATCGCAATTTCATCAAGCAGACGACCCGTGCGCAGGAGAGTCTTCTGCGTCGCGCAATCGAACTGACGCGCCCGGGCGGTGTCATTCTCTACGTCACGTGCACCTTTGACCCGGCCGAAAACGAGGCCGTGGTCAGCCGCGTGCTCGCCGACCCCCCAAGGCCGATCGACATCGAGCCGATCGAGCTGGCCATTCCTCATGTGCGGGGTGTCACGGAGTATGACGGGCAGAGCTTCGATCCGCGGCTCGATGGTGCCGTGCGTCTTTATCCGCATCACCTCGATTCCGGGGGATTGTTCATCTGCCGTATTCGGCGCCTTGAGGCGGGTGATGGCGAGGCGAGCGGCGGTGAGGCAGTGAGCGCGGCGGGGACCGGCGTTGCCGCAGGCTGGTCGGCGCCACCCGAGGCCGATCCAGCGATTGTGTCGCGTGCACTCGACGTGCTCGAATCGCACTACGGCGTCGATCCCACCCGCTTCGAAGGGCTGCATTGGTTTGAGCGCGGCGACGCCCTCTGGGTACATGGCTTCGAGGAGTGGCCCATCGACAACTGGTCCCCCGGACGTCACTGGCGGCTGATCACGCTCGGGCTGCGCGCTGCGGATCTCGGCGGCGACGGTCCCCCCCGCCCGACCAACGACTTGCTGCAGTACTTGGACTCGGCCATCACCCGCAACCGCCTCGAGCTCGATGCCCAGCAGTGGTGCGACCTGTTCGACGGCCGCGAAGTGCGCATTGACGACATCGAGCGTGGCCACGTCGCACTGGCGTTTGACGGCCATGTCGCCGGCTGGGGGTTCGTTCGCGACCACCGTCTGCAGCATCACATTCCGCGCGGCCGCTCGCAGTGGCTGCGCAACGTGGTGGCGGGTCGGGCGGGGACTGAGGGCTAAGGCCGCAGCACCTCTCGTACGAAGCGCGCATCACTCGGAGCCAGGGGCAACGCCGCCAGCTCCATAGGGGTGAACCAGCCCACAGCCGTGTGTTCGGTGAGCACCGGCTCGCCCATCACCTCGGCAGCCACAAACGAAATCACGTACGGGCTGCCCGCGTCGCGAAACTCCGCAAGCGTCTGCCCTGTTTCGACGATTCGCATGCCCAGTTCCTCATCGAGTTCGCGCCCGGCCGCTTCGGCCATGGACTCGCCCGCGTCGAGCTTTCCCCCCGGAAATTCCCACAGTCCGCCGTGCCGCTTTTCGGGCGGCCGCCGCGCCACGAGGTAGCGCCCATCGCGACTCGCCACGATCGCGACCACAGGGATCTCAGGTTGCTTGCTCATGGGGCGCAAGAAAGGGTTGTGTCTCGAGGCAGGCAAGGGCGGTGGCGCGCTCGCCCCCCCGATGCCAAAATGAGGGGGCGGGCGCCACGACGACGGGGCGTATGCCGGTAGGGCTGCACGCGCCGCCAACCCGCAACTCCATTCCAGCATCGACCGCGAGATAAACCATGAGCGACACCACGACCCCCTCAGGCTCCACGACCCCTTCGGTTCGCCGCGCATCTGAGTTTTCGCGCGATGTCGTCGGAGCCGGCAAAGGCACCGTGCGCCAAGTGCTGATTGGCGACGATCAGGGGCCGAATTTCGCATTGCGTCGCTTCATCATGGAGCCTGGCGGCGGCATGCCGCGCCACACCAACACCGTGGAGCACGAGCAGTATGTGCTGCGCGGGCGCGCCACCATCGGCATCGGCAGTGAGACCTTCACTGTTTCGGCTGATGACGTGGTCTACATTCCCGCGGGGGTGCCGCATTGGTACCGAGCTGAGGGCGACACGCCGTTTGAGTTTCTCTGCGTCGTGCCCAACCTCGAAGACCGCATTGAACTTGTGCCTGAAGAGGGCGCACCTGGAGGAACTGATGCCGACGCGTGCTAACTCGCCCGAACGCCTGGACTCCGGACCTCTGACCATGAAACGCGCACCCCTCTCTCGCGCCCTGTTTGTCGCGGCATCGTTGACGTCAGCATCGCTGGCCTCCGCAGTGCTGGCGCCCTCAGTGCTGGCCGCGCAGTCGTCGTCGACCGAGTCTGACTACGACGAGCTCGTCACGCTTTTCAGCGAATGGCGTGCCTTTGAGGCGCCCGAGTTCGACGGGGCGGTGCCCGATTACACAGACGAAGCGATGGCGCGGCAGTTTGCCGAGCTGTCGGCGTGGAAGCAGCGCTTGTGGAGCCTCGATATCTCCGAGTGGCCGATCGAGCAGCAGATCGATTGGCATTTGGTGCGCGCCGAAATGAACGGGCTCGACTTCGATCACCGCATCCGTCGGCCGTGGGCGCAAAATCCGGCCTTCTATCAGATGATGCATCCGGCCCAGAGTGACGTGCCGGCGCATGAGGGCCCGTTGATGCATGGCGGCATCGAGGTCTGGACCTATGACTACCCGCTCTCCAGCGCGGATGCGGCAGTGCTCACCGAGCAATTCGCGGCGATTCCGGCGGTGCTCGAGCAGGCGCGTGGCAATTTGGCGGGCAGCAATGCGCGTGACATCTGGCATGCCGGCATTCGCACGTTTCATCGGCAGGCCAACGATCTGCGTAGCTATCGGGAGCGCGTTTCGGGCACCTCGACCGCGCTCGATCAGGCCCTCGCAGCCGCCGCTGAGGCCAGCGACGAATTCGCCGATTGGCTCGAGGCTGAGTTGCCCGGCAAGACCGGCCCATCGGGGGTGGGCAGCGAGGCCTATACCTGGTACATGCACAACGTGCACCTCGTACCGTGGTCGTGGCAGGAGCAGGTGACGATCATGCGCCGTGAGCTGGCGCGCTCGCATGCCTCGATGCGCCTCGAAGAAAACCGTAACCGCAATCTGCCTGAGCTTGATCGTATCGCGACCCGCGAGCAGTACGATCGCGAGCTCGATGCCACGGTGGAGCGCTACATCGAGTTTCTCGAGCGCGAAGAGGTCGAGACGGTTGAGCCGTGGGCGGCCCCGGCACTGCGCGCCATCATCGGCCCGTTCACACCGGCTGCGCCGGGCGAGATTCGCAACTTCTTCAGCGAAGTGATCTATCGTGATCCGCTCGCCTTTGAACCGCACATGCATCACTGGATCGAGCTTGCACGCATGCGCGAGCAGCCGCACGCGAGCCCGATTCGCAGCACTCCGCTGCTCTACAACATCTTTGACCATCGCTCCGAAGGGTTGGCCACCGGTGTCGAAGAGATGTTCATGCACCTCGGGCTGCTCGACGATAACTCGCCCCGGGGCCGCGAGCTCATTTGGATCATGCTCGCTCAGCGCGCCGCACGCGCCACATCAGGGCTGATGCTGCACGGCGGAGTCTTCGACATGGAAGAGGCCGTGGCCTTTGCCGGCAAGTGGACGCCACGCGGATGGCTTCCCGATGGCGATCTGGTGCGCGGCGAGCAACAGCTCTATCTCGCACAGCCCGGCTATGGCACCAGCTACGTGGCCGGCAAGGTGCAGATCGAAGAGCTCATGGCCGAGGTCGCACTACAGCAGGGTGACGCCTTCACCGTCAAGCGATTCTTCGATGACTTCTATGCGGCAGGCGTGATTCCCACCACGCTGATCCGCTGGCAGATGACGGGTGAGAAAGACGCCATTCTCGAGGTTGGCCCCGAACCGCAGCAGGCGCCGTGGTGATCAGATAGGCGTGCGCCCGCCCTACATCTGAGCCCAACGCACGATCTGCGTCAGCACGAAGGTCACGCTGAGCCCCATGGCGATCGGCAGCAGCGCTGAGACCGCAGTCCAGCGCAGGCTACCGGTCTCTTTGTAGATCGTGTAGAGCGTGGTCGAACACGGATTGTGCAGCAGCGAAAACAGCATGACGTTGGCCGCGGTAAGCAGCGTCCAGCCCCCACCGCGCAGCAGTGCCTCGACCTGCGCACTGTCGCCTTCAAACATCACGCCGGCCCCTGCGCCCATCGACACATCGCCCGAGACGAGCACGGTCAGCATGAGGATCGTGGGAATCACGATCTCATTGGCCGGAATCGCGACGATATAGGCAAAGAGCACCACGCCATTGAGCCCGATCAGCCATCCGAAGGGGCTCAGCGCAGCAATAATGTGCTCAGCCAGGCTCGCGCCCCCCACACCAATATTCGCACTCAGCCAGATCACCGCCCCAGCCGGTGCTGCAAACACGATGGCCCGCCACAGCACAATCAGGGTGCGATCGATCAGCGAAGTGTAGAGCGTCTGCAATACGCGGGGCGGGCGATAGGGCGGCAGCTCGAGCGAAAACGTCGACGCCTCACCCTGGAGCATGGTGTGCGACAGCAGCCATGAACTCACGAACATCATGGCGATGCCGAGCAGCGCGATGCCGACCACGGCCGAGGCCGAGACCACACCCCCGAGATGTGCCGGGGCCAGCGTGCCGATGAAAAGGCTGGCCAACAAGATCTGGGTGGGCCAGCGGCCGTTGCAGAGCGAAAAGTTGTTCGTGATGATCGCGATCAGCCGCTCACGCGGCGAGTCGATGATGCGCGTAGCCACCACACCTGCCGCGTTGCAGCCAAAGCCCATGGCCATCGTCAGCGCCTGCTTGCCGTGCGCCCCCGCACGCCGAAACAGCCCGTCGAGGTTGAAGGCCACGCGCGGCAGATAGCCGAAGTCTTCGAGCAGCGTAAAGAGCGGAAAAAAGATGGCCATCGGCGGCAACATCACGCTGATCACCCACGCCGTCGCCAGATAGACGCCGTCAAACAAGAACCCGCTCAGCCACCACGGCAGGCCCCATGCCGCGCCCGTCGCATTGAGCCACGGGTGCACTGTATCGACGAGCAACGTCGCGAGCATCGCCGACGGCACATTAGCCCCGGCAATGGTCAGCCAAAACACGGCCGCCAAGATCAGCAGCATCACGGGGAAGCCCGTCCACGGCCCCGTCAGCAGCCGATCAAGCGTGGCATCGAGCGTGCGCCGGGTGCGCGCCTTGAGCGTCGAGGTTGCTGCAGTAGCGATCTCTTCTGCACGTGCAAAGAGCGCCGCCACCATCTGATCATGCGCGTCCCGCGGCAGCGTCCAGCGCAGCTCTGACGCGGTTCTGAGAATGGCATCTCGGGCCTCCGCATCACCCGCCGACTCAGGCACCGCGGGCGACCCTTCGAGCGATGGGGGCACGGCGTCGAGGGAGAGTTGACCGATCTCACCTGAGCGCACCGCCTCTTCAACCCGGGAGTCAGCATTGAGCAGGCGCAGCGCAACCCAACGTGCATTGGGCAGCCCAGGAAATGCGGCATGGATCTGCGGCTCGAGCGCATCGACGGCGCTCGCCAGTGCACCCCCAAGCTCAACCGCATCCATGCGACTGCTCGGCAGCACTCCCTGTCCGTGCCCGACTTCATGAATGGCCCGCAGCAGCCGGTCGATGCCCTCACCGGCACGGGCCACAGTCGCGATCACCGGCACCCCGAGTTCCCGCGAAAGCCGGTCGGCATCGATGGCGATGCCGTGTCGTCGCGCTTCATCCATCAGGTTCAGGCAAACCACCACCCGCCGTGTGATGGCGAGCACCTGAAGCGCCAAATTGAGATTGCGCTCGAGCCGGGTCGCATCGAGCACGACCACCGTCACATCGGGGCGCCCAAACAAGATGAAGTCGCGCGCGACCTCTTCATCGACGCTGCCCGCTTGCAGCGAATAGGTGCCCGGCAGATCGACAATGCGCACCCGGTCGCCCTCGAATCCGTAGCTGCCCTCGGCGCGCGTGACCGTCTTGCCTGGCCAGTTGCCCGTGTGCTGACGCAGCCCGGTGAGTGCATTGAACACGGTGCTCTTGCCCGTGTTGGGGTTGCCGGCGAGCGCAACGAGCAGGTCCCAGTCGGCGTCGCCAAAGCCCAGGCGCTCCAGACTGCGGGCGCGATGGTGTGAGAGTGCACCGCGGCCGCCCGCACTCAGGCCCTCCCCTCGACCCGAAACCGTCGGTAGTGCCCGCGCCATCAGGCCGCCTGAATGCGAATCCAGCGCTGCTGCTCTTCACGCAACGCAATCAGGGCTCCGCGAATGCGATAGCCCGTCGCGCCACCCGACGCACTCACCAGTTCGGCCTCGATCTCGGTCCCGGGCACCACGCCCAGATCCAGCAAACGTCGCCGCTGGCTGCCCTGACACGCAGCCGCGAGCCCCAGCACTCTGGCACGCTCGCCTACATGGAGCGACGCCAACGTTGCCGCGCCCTCGAGCGGGTCAACGGCGGCCGGCTCGACCTCGACGGTCACGTTTTCGGCGCACAGCCGATCGATCGTGAGCGACTCGCCATCCACACGAAGCGCGATGCCTTCATCACCGCGCCCCTCGACCGTGAGCGGCATCCCCGGGTGCAGCCCTAGGGTCAAAAGACGCTGGTATAACGCGTGCGGCTCGTCTTCGATGTGCACGATGCGCACCTGTGTGCCCACGGCAATCTGATTCAGCGACTGCCCGGCCACGGCCGGCATCTCGCCCCCCGCCGTCGGAATCGGGTCGCCATGTGGGTCATAACGCGGGTGCCCCAAGGCCTCTGAGAGCGCCTCGACCTGGTCGGGCCTGAGTTCGTGTTCTCGCGCCTCGGCCGCACTGTGCCACGCCTGAGGCGCGAGCCCCGTACGATCGGCGAGGTAGCGCTCCCACAGACGGTGCGTGCGAATCACCTGCAGAGCGTAGCGCTGCCCCTCATCGGTCAGGTGCATCGGGTTGTCGGCCTCGACGAGCCCGCCCTGCTGCATGGTGTCGAGCAGCTGTGCGGCGGTCCCGGTCGACGTGCCCGTCGCCCCGGCCATGCTCTCCAACGTCACCGACGTACCAAAGCGTGCGCTCTTGTAGAGATGCTTCAGCGCGTCTTCCATCGCCTCGCGCCCATCGCCCACCCGCAGTCGCCGCAGCGCACGCCAAAACAGCCCCCGCTCGGGCCAGAAGAGGGCGGCGGCACCGAGCAGGAGCAGCAAATACAGCAACAGAGCGATACGAGGGTCGAGCATGGGGTGAGGTGCAAGAGATACTGAGGATGGCAGGGGTGCCCGCAGAAAAGTACAGAGCAAAAGAAAGACCGGCGGTGAGGCCGAGGGGACCCCTGAGGTCAGCCAAAATTCGAAATTTCGTCTTGCCTAATCTCCGGCCTGTTACCGGGGGCCGTCAAGGTGACCGTGGCCGCGTCAGCCCAGCAGCTGTCGGGCCCGCCCCACGATCTGCTCTGTCTGCAGGAGCACGGCGTTGGCGGCGGGCCCGAGGGGCACAAACGAGTCGAGCGAGCGCACCGAGCCGAGGCGTCCGCTGAAGCCAGCTTCGACAAGCCCAGCGATCACGGCGTCAGCAATGCCCCCCCCGGTCGCCCGCGCTTCATCAGCCACAAGCACGGTGCCCACGCCCTCGAGCTGCTGCACAAGCGCATCGAGCGGCAGCGGATTCAGCCAGCGCAGGTCAATGATGCGCGACTTGACGCCATCTTCGGCCTCCAGCGTGCGCGCAGCCTGCAGGCTCATGCGCACGCCATTGGCATAGGTGACGATCGCGAGATCAGGCGTGGCAGCCGTCGCCGCGCCCTCTGCCGCCGCGCCCCCGGATCCGCCTTGCCATCCCTCGAAGACCCCGATGTCACCGGGCAAAATCACCTCACCCGGCATCGGATAATCGCTGAGCCAGCCGCCATCGCCCTCGGCGTACAAGTCACGCTCGTGATAGAGCGCGATCGGCTCGACAAAGCACACCACGCGGCCTGAGGTGCGGGCCACGGCCAGGCACCCGCGCAGCAGCCGCACGGCGTCGTCGCCACGAGATGGGGTGGCGATGATCAGCCCGGGAATGTCGCGCAGCCCGCCGATGCTGTTGTCGTTGTGAAAGTGGCCGCCGAAGCCTTTTTGATAGGCCCATCCGGCGACGCGCACGACCATCGGGTTGGCGAACTGGCCGTCGCTGAAAAACGACAGCGACGAGGCCTCGCCCCTCAGCTGATCGACGGCGTTGTGCACATAGGCGAGGTATTGGATCTCGGGAATCGGCAGCAGCCCGAGCAGACCTGCGCCCTGCGCGAGCCCGAGAATCGTGGTCTCGTCAAGCTGCGTGTCGATCACGCGCGTCTGCCCGAAGCGCTTCTGCAGCCCCGCCGTCACGTAGTAGACCCCGCCTTTGCGGCCCACGTCTTCGCCGAAGACCAGCGTCTCGGGGCGCACCCGCATCTCGTCGGCCAGCGCAGCCGAGAGATGGGCCGCCAGCGTGCGCTTGACCGGGCTCGTCGCAGCCTCGGGCAGGTCGTCTCCCCAAAAGGTGCGGCGCTCGGCAGATCGGGCGTCGCCCTCACCTGCGCGCTCCTGCACATCGCGACGCGCGGCCTCGAGATCGAGCGGGGCCATTGGCGCCATGATCTCGACCGGGTCAGAGAGATGCGGGCGGGTCGCCGCCCATTCGCCGGCCTCACGCACCCGGGCACGTACCTGCGTCACAAGATCGATCAACTGCGTGGGCGTTGCGATGCCCTGATCGACCAATACACGCGCGTTTCTGAGAATGGGGTCGCGGGCTTCCGCCGCCCGAATCTCGTCGTTCGAGCGATAGGCGGTCTCGATGTCGCTGCCCGCATGCCCCCACAGACGCGTGGTGATGAGGTGCAAAAAGACCGGCATGCGTTGCGTTCGGCAGGTCTCGACGGCCTCGTGCACCGTGGCCCAGACCTCAGGCAGCTCGCCGTCGGCTTCGAAGTAGCGCAGATGCTTGTGGTGCGAGAAGCTGTCGCGAATCCAGCGCTGGGGCGTCTCGACGCTGATGCCGATGCCGTTGTCTTCGCAGACGAAGAGAATCGGCATGGGATTGCCGCGCCGACTGCCGTAGCGCGCCGCCGAGATACCCGTCAGCGCGGTGGCGTGATTGGCCGAGGCGTCGCCAAATGAGCAGACGACGAGTGCGTCTTCAGGCAGGCCGGTCTCGATCTGCATTCGTCGGGCGCGCGCCAGCCCGAAAGCCGTACCCACCGCCTTGGGCAGGTGGGAGGCGATGGTGCTCGTTTGCGGGGGCACCCACAGCTCGCGGCTGCCCCAGACCTTGTGGCGCCCCTTGGCCGTGGGGTCATCGCTTGAGGCGCAGATCGAGAGCAGGGTTTCGCGCACGAAGTCGCGATCGTAAATGCCTTCAGCAGCTCCGCGGCGCGCCCGCGCCATCATGAATCCACCGGAACGATAGTGCAGAAACGCGGGATCGGTCGGCCGCGTCAGCGAGCCAACGATCGCATTTTGCTCATGCCCTGCCGACGAAATCGTGTAGAAGCTGCGCCCGGTGGCTTTCAGGCGGCGCGCCTCGACGTCGATCTCGCGTGAGAGTAGTTGGCCTTCGAAGAGGGCGAGGGCCGCAGGGGCGCTAAGCCCGGGGGCGAGCCCAGGCGCACTCGCCGGGGCCGCGGCGGCGCCACTGCTCGCCGCGGCAGCCGCCTCAGCCAGATATCGATCCAGGGCGGCCTGCACGGCCGCAACACGGTCAGTGCTCACGCGTGCAAGCTATGGCATCACCGGGCGGGCAGGGAGGGGGTGACTCGTCAGCCAAAGAGGTCAGGCTGAGCATTGGAGGTCTCATCATGGTCATCGGCTTCTGTGCGACCACCCGGTACAGAAAAACACGGTGGCCCGCCCCGCTCGGCACCCTCTTCGAGAGGTGCCGCGATTGCCGAGGTCAGCAGGTGTCCCGCTGCTGCGACACCCGAGAGCCACGCGGCTTCAACTCGGGCCGCCTCTTTGCCCGCAACCCAATCCCCGGCGAGCACCAAGCCGCGCTCGTCGGTCACGATACGGCGCTCATCTTCGACCGATCCGGGGCCGTCATGCGGCCGAGCGTATCGCCATCGATGAGTCGACGTATGGAGCAGCTCGGGAAGTGCATGCCCGTCTCTGAACTCTGACAGGCGGGCTGCGAGGTCGGCGAGCATCGCAGCTTCAACCTCGGCGGCATCACGCTCTAGGTGCTCGGCACTCCATGCGGCCGAAGCCTGCAGCACCCAGCGCTCCCCGCTGGGGCCAGCGCCGGTACTGCGGGTGCTGTCTTGCCGCTTGATCCACGCGAGCGCGCCATCGCTGGTCGATGGGCTCTCCGCGTCGCCGGCCACAAACCGCGCGCCCTCGAAATCGACGCCGAGGGGTGCCGCAAGCTCGACCATGAGCGTCCAGCAGGGCAGCATCTCGGCCGACTCAGCCGCGGTCTGCAGCTTGGGCGCGTCAGCCCGAGACAGCAGAGGGACGGCCTGGACCGGGGGTACGGTGAGCACCACGGCATCAAACGGCCCGAATTCAGGGGCCCTGACTTCAAGGGCCCTGACGTTAGGGGCACCGGCGTCGGGGCCTTGGGCAGCGGGCTCGCCCAGCCACTCCACCGTGAGCCACCAGCCATCTTCGCGACGTGTGAGCCCGTCGACGCGCACGCCGCACTCGACCTCGACATCGGCAGCCACATGCGCCGCGACGGCATTCATGCCTCCAACCCCAACCCAGCGCGGGGCTGCGGCGGGGCGTTCGTGGACGGCACCGTCTGCCGGAATATCGACGACCCGTCCGTGCCATGTGGCGACGACGCCATCCTCAGCCCATGAGGCGACATAGCGTGCGAAGCGATCATCGTGGGCCGTGAAGTACTGCGCCCCGTGGTCGAAAAACACGCCTGTCTGATCACGTGACTCGCGCGTCGCTAGCCGTCCGCCCGGACGGCGCCCCTTGTCGAAAACCCGCACTTCAATGCCGTGATCGCGCAGGGTGCGGGCGCACGCCAGCCCGCTGATGCCCGCCCCAATCACCGCCACCTGAGGGGGCTTTGCGACCGCGGGCCGCCCCGTGCGCCGGCTGTATTCTGCGGCATTGAGGCGCCGCGCGTGATGATCGGTCGGCCGCGGGCGCACTGTGCCGATGATGCGCTCCTCGGGCTCGAACGGGCGATCAAACTGCCCCAGGCACCACAACAGCCCGCCATACGATGCGGGGTCGCGCCCATCGAGCGCGTAGCGATGGTTGAGGTCGATCAGCTTGGCCAGCGCCTCGTCAGCCGTGCGCGTCCAGCCCAGCAGCGCCTTGCCCCACGTCATGCGGACGTTGTTGTGCAGCTCGCCGTGAATCAGCAGCGACTGCTGTGCCGCATCCCATAGCACATCGCCGGTGCGGGCGCGGGCCAGCGACTCCCATGAAAACAGAGCGGGCCGAGGGTCACGCTCATGCGCAGCGAGCGTCTCACGAGCCCAACTGGGGATGGCATTGAGCGAATCCCGATCGGCATGGTGCGCGCACCAGGAGTGCGCGAGTTCCCGCCAGGTCAGCAGCTCGTCGAGGTACTTCTCGGCCCCTTCATCGCGCTGACCTTCCGCGATCTCGAGCGCTTCGCGAGCGACACGAAACGGCGACACATGGCCGAAGTGCAGGTAGGCCGACATGCGACTCACCCCATCGCGCAGCGGATCATTGCGGGTGCGGTGGTAGTGTCGCAGACCCTTGGCCTTGAAGGTGTCCCAGCGTGCATAGCCCGCACGGCTGCCGCCTCGAGTGTGAGGCACGGGGGCGACGCCATGGTCGATGCGGCACGTCGAGATCAGCTCGGCGATCGCGCGCTGCAGCTCGTCGTCGGCGAGATGGGCCAGCCGTACGGGCTCAAAGGGCAGCTCGGGCACGAAGGGAATGCTGGCCGCGCCATCACCTGACGCCGCTGCGCTGGGCGCTCCGGCCTCACCATCCCCCCACATCGGCCACCCCGCGCGGATACGCTCCAGGCGCTGCCGCTCGGTGACTTTACGAAATTTGAAGGCCCGCAGCGTCTCTTTGGCCGCTACCTTGCGCATGGGCCACGTGCACGCGGCATCGACGGCCCAGACGGGGGCGCTGATCTGACTGGCCAACTCGGCCGACCAGGCTTCGAGCGGCGAGACCGGCAGGTCTTCGGTCACGACGAGCGCGGCTTGCTGCGCCAAGGTGAGCAGGTGCGGCCCACGGTGCCCCGCGCGTTCGAGGTGAAACGCAAATCCCACCCCGAGCTCGGCGCACTCCGCCTCGACATCACGGGCGCCCTCGATGAAGAACCAGTGGTGTCGCGCCGACGAGTAGGGGTGCCGCTCGCTCAGGCCGAGGTAGACAAAGACCGGCAGCCCCATCGCCTCGGCCGCCGCTCGCGCAACATCGAGCGCCGGATTGTCGTGGGCCCGGGCCGAGGTGCGCATCCAATACATCACGAAGGGGGGTGCTTCAGCGGGGGCCGGGGTGGAGGCAAGGGCGGGGGCCGGAGCGGGAGCACGACCCGCCTCGATCACGATCGTGCGCTCGCGCAGGAGCTCGGGCAGCTGGCTCCGCATCTCAGTCGTCAATCGCTCAGTCGTCATCTTTCAAGATGCGCTGAGGCGGATTGTCGAGGTCGTCAAATTGCCCGCGCTTGGCGGCAACCAGAAACAGCACGACACAAAAGGCGCCCAAAGCCACAGCCACGGGCAGTAGAATGGCGATGATGTCCACGGCACCTCAGATGCGACGAAGCAGAACTCCGGCAGCGACACCGGCAAAGGCAAGAGCGACCCCGAGCAGGGTGCTTGAGGCGGCGTACCCCAGAGCCTTCGCCGTGTGACCGTGCTGCATCAGGGCCAGTGTCTCGTAGCTGAACGTCGAAAACGTGGTGAACGCTCCGAGAAATCCAATGGCTGCGAACAGGTGGACGGGTCCAGCACCAGCCGCGCGGGCTGCGCCGCTACCCAGCAGGCCGCTACCCAGCAGACCGTAAACGAGCCCGATCAGAAGCGATCCGCTGGCGTTGACGATCAGCGTCCCCCAAGGAAAATCGCCTGACGCGGGGTCGACGCCGCGGGCTCGCACCCACTCGCTCACACCCCAGCGCGACAGGCTGCCGAGCGCGCCGCCGAGGGCGACCGCGGCGATATTACCCAAGGCGCTCAAAGGTGAAGGACCGCGAGGGAGCCGGCGGCTACAGCGCGGATCCTGCGCTCACACCCGGCGTCGCCGCAGCGGCCGCATCGAGGTCACGGTCGATGCGGTCAACGTATACACTCGCCGACAGGTCGCCGCATACATTTAGCGTGGTGCGCGCCATGTCGAGAATGCGGTCGACGCCTAGCACGATCGCAATCCCCTCGGGCGGCACGCCGACCGTGGCCATGATCAGCATCATGAGCGGCAGCGATCCGCCCGGCACACCGGCCGCACCGATCGCGGTGAGCACGGCCAGCACGATCACGACCGCCTGCTGCCCAATCCCCAGATCCACGCCAAACACCTGCGCCAGGAACAGCACTGTGACGCCCTCGAAGAGCGAAGTGCCGTTCATGTTCATGGTGGCGCCCAGCGGCAGCACGAAGCCGGCCACCTTGGGCTGAACGTCGAGCTCTTCTTCGGCCGTCTTGATCGAGGTTGGCAGGGTGGCCATCGACGAGCTGGTCGAAAACGCCGTGATGATCGGTGCGGTGACCGACTTCCAGAAGCGCATCGGGCTCATCTTGCCAAAGAACTTCACGAGCAGGCTGACGCCAACCGTCGCATGGAGCAGCAGCCCGAGCAGCACGACAATCACATAGAGGCTCAGCTGCCCCAGAATCGCCCAGCCGAATTGGCTGGTGATGACGAAGATCAATCCGAAGACGCCGTAGGGCGCCAGACCCATCGCCATGTCGATGATCTTGATGATGGCGTCGCCGATGCCCTGCAAGACGTCGATGACGGGCTGTGCGGTCTCGCGGGGAATCAGAATCAGCGCGGCGCCAAAGATCAGCGAGAAGAAGATGAGCGCGAGCATGTCCATATCGGCCGCGGCCCCGATCGGGTTGCGCGGCACGATGTTGACGAAGGTGCTGACCCCGAAGTCTGACGGGCCCGAAATCGCGAGGTCACTCGCGCCCCCCGAGAACTGCTCCATGAGCTCGTTGCGCGTCTGCTCCGGCAGCCCGCCTCCGGGGCGGATCGTGTTGACCAGCGTCAGCCCGATCGTCGCAGCCAGCAGCGTCGAAAGCGCGAAATAGCCCATGGCGCGCCCACCGAGGCGCCCGAGCGTCTTCACGTCGCCGATGCCCGCGACCCCGAGGGCGATTGAGGTAAACACGATCGGCACCACGGTCATGAAGAGCATGCGCAAGAAGACCTGCCCGACCGGATAGGCAATGTTGTCGCTGACGAACTTCACCCAGGCTGCATCAGGAAACAGCGCGTTGGCGCCACCGCCGGCCAAGGCTCCCGCAACCAATCCGATCGCGATCTTCGTATGCAGCTTCACCGTCACCTCCGGAGGGGTTTCTCAGTCAAATTGTTCGTCATTTTCTGAGCCAGCCGCGCACGTCCACGCGACCGCGCAAACTATCGCCGAGGCCGCATCAGGGCCAACCCGGGGCCTTCCCGTGCCCAACCTGTGCCCATCCCGTGGCGTGGCAAACCGCGTTTTGTCGCTTCCCGCTTGCGAAAAGCCGAGGTCGCGGCGTAACCTCGGCGCAGTACGACAGGGGTCATTGGGGTCGTGCGCGCTCACCCGCGGGCTGCGCCCGACCTCGGTGTTTTTTGGGTTACTCGTCTTTGGAGGTGGCTTCATGCGCGCTTTACGCTCTTTTTTGCCCGTGGTCCCGCTCGTCATCGCTGCGGGGGTTTCGGTCTCGACACAACCGCTGCAGGCCCAGTCTGACGCCGCAGATCCGGTGCCTATGACATGGCTCGACGTGCAGCATCTGCGTTCGCCCGGCTTTCCCACACCGAGCCCCGATGGCTCGCTGATGGTGCACACCGTGCGCGTGCCCAACTGGCAAGAGGCCGAGGCGCAGAC
>CAYVPD010000010.1:0-18950 GCA_964453545.1 uncultured Gemmatimonadaceae bacterium | reverse complement strand
GACCAGCCAGTTCCACATCATCCAGCCACAGGTGGTGAAGTAGAACAGCCGGTCGCCCGCCCGCAGATCGCCGTGCAGCACATGCTCCTTGCGGTGCTGCAGCAGGGTGCCCCCGGCCGAATGCACGGTGGCCTTGGGAAGCCCCGTCGTGCCCGATGAATAGAGAATGGCGAGCGGATGCTCGAACGGAAGCGCTAAATACGAAGGCGTCGCTGCATCGCCGCCTGATGCGACAAAACGGCCCCACGACCAGTGTCGGGCCTTGCCCTGTGCGGTTGGCTCCGCCCCCTCTCCCGCCACATGGACGACATGCTCGACACTGGGCAGGGCGGTCGCGATTTCGGTGCCGCGCTCCCGCAGGTCGATCGACTTGCCTCGGTACTGCACGGCATCCGTGAGAATCAGCACGCGAGGGGCAATCTGCCCGAAGCGGTCAACCACGGCGGCCGTACCGAACTCGGGCGAGCAGCTCGACCAGACGGCGCCGATCGACGCCGCCCCGAGAAACGCGACGATCGCCTCGACTCCGTTGGGCACGACCGCGGCCACGCGATCGCCGACGTCGACCCCGCTCTGACGCAACGCCTGAGAAAATGCGGCTACCTGCTGCCGCAATTCGCCAAAGGTCAGGCGGGTCCGCAGTCCCTGTTCACCCCACGCCACGAGCGCGAGCTCATCATCGGGCGCCTGGAGCAGATTTTCGGCAAAGTTCAGCCGGGCGCCCGGGAACCACCGAGGGCGCTGCCCCGGCCCGAAGCCCGGCGACCCGGCACCCGCATCATGGGCGGCGGGCCAGTCCAGAGCGGGGACGTCATCGGGCGTCGGCCCGTGTTCTGATACGATGCCGGTATACTTCCATACGGCTGTCCAGAAATGAGCGGGCTCGTCGATCGACCAGCGGTGGAGGGCGCGGTAGCCCTCACCCGCCATGGGGCCCGTGAGCGCCAGATCTCCGGGGGCACCGTAGCTTCGCGCGAAGGCGGCGAAATCGCAGATGCGCGATGCCCGCGCACGCTCGTCTGAGGGAGTCCAGATCGGAGCCGGTAGACTCATGCCGACGCTTGGCGCAGCTCGGCCAGCACACGTCCCGCCCGTTGGGCAGCCTCGACCAGCCGCTCCGGACCGGTCGTCAGTGCGATGCGGAACCAACCCGCACATGACGGCCCCAAACCCTGCCCCGGAATCACGATCATGCCCTCGCGCTCCATCAAAGCCATCGTGAACTCGAGGTCGTCGATGCCCTCGGGCAGGTGCAACCACAAGTACATGGTCGCTTGCGGCACCTTGACCTCGAACCCGACGGCATGAAAGGCCGCCACCGCGGCGTCACGACGCTGCTCGAAGACCGCCATGTTGCCTGCAATGAAGTCATGGCGGGTCTTGAGGGCCGCCGCCCCGGCGCCCTGCAGCGGCATGTACTGCCCCATGTCGACAAACGACTTCACGCGAGCCAGCGGCTCAAGCAACCGGGCGTCGCCGTTGACCCAGCCAAGGCGCCATCCGGTCATGTTGAAGGTCTTGGACAGCGTGTGGAACTCCAGCGCGATTTCGCGGGCCCCCTCGACCTCGAAGATGCCGGGCGGGCGATAGCCAGCGAAGCCCATCTCGGCATAGGCGTTGTCAAAGGCCAGCAACACGTCATGCTCGCGGCACCAAGCCACGACATCGCGCAGATACGACATCGGCGCCACGGCAGCTGTCGGGTTGTTCGGATAGTTCAAGTACAGCAGCCGAGCGCGGGCCGCGACATCAGCCGGCACCTCGTCGAGATCAAGCAGAAAGCCCTTTTCGGCACGCAGGGGCACGAAATGCGGCTCTCCCTCGCCAAGCCGGGCGCCCCCGATGTACGAGACGAAGCCGGGCTCGGGCACGATCAACGCGTCGCCGGGCGATACATAAGCGAGGCCCAGCAGGCTCAACCCCTCTTTGGAGCCGATCAGCGGAACCGTTTCGGTCACGGGGTCAAACTCGACCCCGAACCGCTCGTGCATGTAGGTGACGACCGCTTCGCGAAACGGCTTATAGCCCGTCGCAAATCCGTAGCGGCCCAGCTCCAGACGCAGTGAGAGCTCGCGCAACCGCTCGACGGCAGCGGCGGGCGGGCTCAGATCGGCATCGCCGGCCCCGAGATCGATGACGTCAACACCCCGCTCCAGCAATTCGCGCTTGCGCAGGGGCATCTCGTCGATCCAGCTGATGCCAAGGGACTGATACCGCCGTGAAGGTTGGGGCACGTTGAACAGGGTTGAGAAAGAGGCGGGAGTTCGGGGACTCAGGGAATGCGGGGCTCTGACGCCATCGGCTCGTCATTGCCCGCGGCCTGCCGGTGCTGCGCCTCGATCCACGAGCGATGGTACGAGGGGTCTTCAAAGTCCATCGCCTGCCGAGCCACCTTCAGCGGCCGAAACGAATCCATCATCACGGCGAGTTCGTTGGTGAACTTCTGCCCGATCGACTCTTCGTACCGACCCGGGTGCGGTCCATGCGGAATGCC
Source organism: uncultured Gemmatimonadaceae bacterium (assembly GCA_964453545.1). Classification (GTDB taxonomy): domain Bacteria; phylum Gemmatimonadota; class Gemmatimonadetes; order Longimicrobiales; family Gaopeijiaceae; genus Gaopeijia. The sequence goes on along the minus strand of CAYVPD010000010.1, from coordinate 16,456 downwards.
ATCGGGATGGTGCGTGATCGAGCCCCATTCGATGCCCTTGCGGCTCATGAACTCTTTGGAGCAGTAGAAGAGCACCTCGTCAGAATCGACGTTGGAGTGGTTGTAGGGCGCCGGGATCGCTTCGGGGTGAAAGTCGTACGGCCGCGGACAGAAGGAGCAGATCACGAACCCGTCACCCTGGAATGTCTGGTGAACCGGCGGGGGCTGATGCACGCGCCCGACAATCGGCTCGAAGTCTTCGATGTTGAACGTCCACGGATAGAAGTAGCCATCCCAACCCACGACATCGAACGGATGATGGTCGAGCACCATCTCGTTGATGCCGTCGTACTGCTTCACATGGATGGGGAAGTCGCCCATCTCGTCGTGCGTGACGAGCTCGGTCGGCCGATGGATGTCGCGCTCGCTGTAGGGGGCTCCCTCAATGAGCTGCCCCATGTCGTTGCGATACCGACGCGGCCAGCGCACATGCCCCCGGCTCTCCATGACCAGCAGATGTGGTGCATCACCACCCGCCGTGAAGGTCCAGCGATGCATGATGCCGCGATGGATCACGACATAGTCGCCCTCGCGAAAGGGCAGCCGGCCGAACTGCGACTCCAGCATACCGCTTCCCTTGGCCACATAGACGACTTCATCGGCCTGCGCATTGCGGTAGAAGTGCTCGTCTTCGCGATCGGGTACCGAGTAATACATCGCGATGTCGTCATTGAAGAGCAGCGGCGTGCGGTCAAGCGTCGGGCTGCCCCCGGTCTTCATCTGACCCGTACGAAAATGCCGGTGGCGCAGCGTGGCATCGGGGTCGGCCTCGAGCTTCATCTCCTTGATGCGACGCACCGACTTGATCGTTGTCGGCGGATGCACGTGATAGAGCAGCGACGACGTGCCGATGAAGCCCTCATGGCCCATCAGCTGCTCCGAATAGACACCCCCACCCGGCTTGCGCAGTGCGATGTGACGCTTCGGGGGAACCGCGCCCAGCGTGTGATAAATCGGCATGGTCAGAGATTGCCTCGCAGCGCCTGTTCACGCTCGATCGCTTCGAAGAGAGCCTTGAAATTGCCCTTTCCGAAGGAGCGCGCGCCCTTGCGCTGAATGATTTCGTAAAAGACGGTCGGGCGATCTTGCACCGGCTTGGTGAAGATCTGCAGCAGGTACCCGTCGGGGTCACGGTCGACCAAAATGCCGAGGCGGGCGAGTTCGTCGAGCGGCTCGTCGATCTGACCTACCCGTGCCTGAAGCTCGTCGTAGTACGAGGTCGGCACCGTCAAAAACTCGACGCCGCGCGCCTGGAGCTGGCCCACCGTCTCGAGAATGTCGTCGGTGGCCAGTGCGATGTGCTGCACACCGGGGCCCTCGTAGAACTCGAGGTATTCATCAATTTGTGACTTCTTCTTGCCCTTGGCCGGCTCGTTGATCGGAAACTTGATGCGCTCGTTTCCGTTGGAGACCACCTTGGACATGAGCGACGAGTACTCGGTCGAGATGTCTTTGTCGTCAAACGAGATGAGGTTGTGAAAGCCCATTACTCGCTCGTAATAGCCGACCCACTCGTTCATCTTGCCCAGCTCGACATTGCCGACACAGTGGTCGATGTACTTCAGGCCGACGGGCGTCGGCTGATAGGGCGAGTCGGCCGCCACAAACCCGGGCAAAAACGCCCCACTGTATCCAGTCGACTGCACGAGCGAGTGAATCGTGTCGCCGTAGGTCGCAAAGGCAGCGATCACGGCCTCGCCGTGCTCATCACGAATTACCTCGGGCTCCCGTACGGGGCGCGCGCCCCGCTCGACGGCCGTGTGAAAAAGTGCTCGGGCGTCGTCGACGGCGAGCGCCAGGTCGCGCACCCCGTCACCGTGCTTCATCACGTGCTCAGCGACCTCACCCTCAGGGCGGATGGGGCTCGTGAAGACGAAGCGCACCTTGCCCTGCTCGAGCACGTAGCTCGCCCGGTCACGCGTACCGGTCTCGGGCCCGCGGTAGGCGACAAGACGGAAGCCGAACGTGGTGCGATAGAAATGGCTGGCCTGCTTGGCATTGCCGACAAAAAACTCGACGTGGTGCGTGCCCGAAATCGGAAACGCATCTTGGTCTACGGCATTTGGCAGTGTCTCGGTTGCAGAGCTCACGGCATTTGCCTCCTATAAACTGTCAGTCATCGGGTGTCGCGTGAGGCGACTCTGCCTTGATCTTACAACCAAGGTCGGGGACGCTTCCAGTGACGCGCCCCTCAGCGAATGACCCGGTTGCCGGCCGAAGGCATGAAACGCCGCACCCGCTCCACCGGAAGCCGGTCAGCCTCGAGCACACGCATCATCGGCACCCGCTGCCGCCGCTGCATCATCTCTTCGGCGCGGGACTGCAAATGGGCACGGCGCTCCGGCGTCAGCTCTTCGGGCCCACGCACGGCATAGAGCGTGGCCAAGGCCTCGTCGATCGACTGCGGCGTGACCTCGATGATGTGATCCGCCCAGCCCCATGTGATCAGGTTGTCGTCGGTCTCGGGCTCGAACAGATACGTGATCAAACGGCCCATCGACTGCGCTGTGGGAATCCAGAACCAGCCCGGCCCGACCTCGACATCTTCGGTCGACTTTTCGACCTCAACCGACTTGAGGTAGTGCCCCTGGAAATAGCTGTCGACCTTCACCGAGGTGGCGTCATAGACTTCAGCCGACAGCGTCATCGGCTCACGGAACTGATACACGGCGATGCCGTGATCAAAGAGCTTCGTGAGCACGGCCGCCATGCCGGGCGGCAGCAGGTAGCCCTTGGGGCGAGTGGTGGTGCGCGTCGTCTCATACTTCAGAAACACGGGCACCTCTTGCGGGGCATAGCCCAGCTGAGCCGACGCGTCGGGCATCCATACCGTCTCATTGCCCCGGTTGACCAGCTCATAGTCGAGCACGACCGGCTCTGCGCCTGTGACGCCCGCCTCGATGGCCCGCTGACGCGTACCTGACGTCAGCGTGCGCAGTTCGTCGCGGTTTTCGGCCGCAACCTCGAGAATGGCCGTCAGCGCCAGCACGCCGCCGCGAATCTGATGGTAGTAGCGATCTTCTTGGGCAATCTCGGCCACCGTGCCATCACGCATGACCCGTCGCGAGTTGCGCGGCGTCTCGAGCAAGATGCCGATGGTGTTGGTCAGCCCGGTGTAGACATGGTGCTTGCGAGGCTCGACCGAGGTCGACCCCCAGCCCTGCACGCCGTCAACGATACGCGGCCCGGAGTAGTCGAAGGCCCGGTAGTCTTCGGCCTCGACGGCGGCACGAATGCGCGGAAAGATGCGGCCGTAGGTCCACTCCCGAAGCGCGGGATCGGCCGCCGGGTTGAGGGTGCCCTGGTAGGTGATCACATACGGATCTGACCCCCCGTGATGTCCGTCGACATGAATGTCGGGAGTCCACTGCGTCATGACCTGCGTCACCAGCGCCTGAATTTCTTGCGACTCAAGCTTCACGTAGTCGCGGTTCATGTCGTAGCCCGCTTCGTTGGTGCGCCGCTGCACCTCGCCCCCGTCGGGATTCACAAGCGGCACCCCGATCACGATCACATCATCGAGAATGTGCTGCAGCGAGCCCCCGACCAGCTCACGTGCGACCAGCTGAAACGACTCCTTGGGTGACACCTCACCGCCATGCACCGACGGGCCGACGAAGACGATGGCCTTGCCGGAGCGAAGCGCATCTTGCGGGCTCGAAATCGGAATGTCAGAGATCGTCAGCAGCTGCATGGTGCGCCCCAGCAGCGTCTCGGTCAGCGGCATCATGCTGATCTTGTCGCTCACCGCATCAAGCTCGAACCAATAGTCCATGAGCGGCTCAAAGGGCGTCGGTCCGGCCTTGAAGTCGTTTTCTTCTTGCCAGGTGCGCGGCAGATCTTGGGCGTGAGCTGCGGTAGCCGACACCATGAGGGCAACCGGGAAGAGCGCCAGAGCGAGCCGCGCGCGGAGCATGAACCGCCGAGCGATGCAGTGCATGAAAGCCTCGTTCAAAGAGCAGAAGGAAGGGCAGGAGCAGGGGCCGAGCCAGGCAGAAGCCAGGCAGAAACCGGGCCGATCATGGTCTGACCGACTGCGGCACTCTAGCCGTTGTACCGGGGTCGCGTCCAGCGTGTTGTGCCTGTCGGGCCGTGCCCGATATGATGGGCCACGGCACGTCACTTCATCTTCACATGTGCAGACCCATGAACACTCCCAAAGCTGCCCGTCACTTTCGCTGGGACGACATTCCCAGAGAGACCGTCACCGAGACCATTGGCCGCAAGCTGATCACCGGCGACGACATGATGATCGCCCAGGTGTTTCTTGAGCGTGGCGCCGTTGTGCCCAAGCACAGCCACCACAACGAACAGATCACCTACATCGTGAGCGGTGCCCTGCACTTTCGCCTCGGCGAAGATCTGGCCGAAGAAGTCACGGTGCGCACGGGCGAGGTGCTGCACATTCCGGCGCATTTGCCGCACGAGGCAACCGCCCTGGCCGACACCCTCGATGTCGACATCTTCTCACCCCCGCGCCAGGACTGGCTCGATGGGTCTGACACCTATTTCAAGGGTTCTGACGAGGCGTCGAGCTGATGGATCTGGGATTAAACTGTCGCCGGGCCTTGGTGTGCGGCGCCAGCGGAGGGCTGGGCCGTGCCATTGCCATGGAGCTCGCGCGCGAGGGCGCGCGCCTGTTCATCATCTCTCGCTCCGAGACGCGCATTGCCGAGGCGGCCGAGGCCATTGCGGCCGCCACCGGGGCTGAGGTGCAGGGGGCTGCGATCGATCTGTCGACGGCAGAGGGGCCCAGCGAGGCGGTTGAGCGCGCGCAGGCGGCCTTGGGCGGACTGGACATCATGGTCACCAACACGGGCGGGCCGCCGTCGGGCCCCTTTGAGAGCCACGATCGGGAGCGGTGGCGTGAAGCCTGGCACGGATTGCTGGAGAGCGTCATCGAGTTGACCCGAGCGGCGTTGCCGGGCATGCGAGCCCAGAAATGGGGGCGTATCGTCAACGTCACCTCGATCTCGGCCAAGCAACCCGTGGCCGGGCTGATCTTGTCGAATACATTGCGCGCGGGCATCACCGGGTTTGCGAGAACGGTGGCCAACGAAGCCGCGGCCGATGGCATCACGGTCAACAACCTCATGCCTGGCTACACGCGCACTGACCGTCTGGCCGAGCTCGCAGCTCAGGGGGCCGCGCGCTCGGGCCGTAGCGTCGATGACATTCACAACAACTGGATCTCGTCGATCCCCGCGGGCCGACTGGGCGAGCCCGAAGAGTTTGCCGCGATGGCGGCCTTTCTCTGCTCCTCACGGGCCGGCTATATCACGGGGCAGTCGATTGCTGTAGACGGCGGGCGGATTCAGGCGCTACTGTGACCCGCCCCCGCTCGCTTCGGTACCTGCCGAGGTCGAGCTTTACCCTTGAGAGAACAAGGTCATGGCTGCACGCATCACAGAATCAGAGTGGATCTGGCGAGACGGCGAATTCGTGCGGTGGGAAGATGCCACCGTGCACGTGCTCAGCACCGCGGTGCAGTTCGGCACCTCGCTCTTCGAAGGCATTCGTGCCTACGAGACCCCGCGCGGCCCGGCGATCTTCCGCCTGCGCGAGCACATCAGACGACTGTTCGACTCCTCCAAGATCTACCGCATGGTACCGCCGCAGAGCCCCGACGAGGTCTTCGAGGCCTGCGTCGAGGTTGTGCGTCGCAACGGCCTCGGTAGCTGCTACATCAGACCCATGGTGGTGCGCGGCTACGGCATCGCGGGTCTGCATGCCGCTGATGGTCCGTTGCACACCTACGTGTCGGCGTGGAGCTGGGGCACCTATCTCGGCGCCGAAGCGCTGGAGCAGGGGGTCAATGCATGCACGTCGTCATGGTCGCGTGCCGCTCCCAATACCTTCCCGACGCTGGCCAAGTCGGCCGGGCACTACAACTCGTCTCAGTTGATGAAGGCCGAAGCGGTCGTCAATGGTTACGACGAGGCCATTGGCCTCGGGCCGAGCGGGCTGGTCAGTGAAGGCTCGGGGCAGAACATCTTCGGCGTGCGCGACGGCGTGCTCTTCACGCCTGTGCTCGACGGCACCTCATTGGCGGGCATCACCCGCGATGCGGTGCTGCAGATGGCTGAGGAGCACGGCATCGAAGTGCAGGAGCGGCTGGTGGCACGCGAGGCCCTCTACACGGCCGACGAGCTCTTCTTCTGCGGAACCGCCTCTGAGATCACGCCGATTCGCAGCGTCGATCGCATTTTGGTCGGCAACGGCACGCCGGGGCCGGTAACGCGCGAGCTCCAGCACGCATTTTTTGCCTTGGTGCGCGGCGAAGTCGAAGACACCTACGGGTGGCTGACGCACGTCGAGCCCTGATGCGATCAGCGTCGGCAACCGTTGGGCTGAAATGAAAGAGGGGCGGTGGCCAGTTGGCCCCGCCCCTCTTCGCTTGTTCGGCGCTTACTCTGCCCGGTCGCCGTGCAGATGGTGCGGCAGATTGGGCCCGGTCTGAATGACCATGCCAACCTGACGGCGCTTCTGCATGTTGCGGCGGCCGTGATCCTTCAGGTACTGCTCATATGACGTACGGCCCTGCTCAAATGCTTCGGGCGCGAAGTAGATCGGATCGGCGCTCGCCCGGTTGTCGCTCAACGCGATATCGGTAATGCGCCCTTCATCATTGAGCGTGAAGCTCAACTCGAGGCCCAGCGGGTGCAGCACCTGCCGGTTGATCTCGAAAAGAATGCCGTGATCGCGCAGAAACTGAACGGGGTTTTCAATGCGGGGTCGGCTCATCGTTCATGACTTTGTTGAGAGAATTCAGACATCAGAACCTGCTCCCTCTGGAGCAGTCCGCCGCAAATAGTAGTCTGGGTGCAAGCCCTGAGCCAGAATCCAGCCCGATATCGCCCGACCCGCGCCCCGCCTCAGGCCGCGCCTGGGGGCGTTGGCCCGGTGAGATGCTGCAGTTCCATCTCGAGCTCTCGACGGCGCGCTGACGCTTCAGGTAAGCCCTTCAGGACCAGGCTGCCATCGACATGTGCATACAGACAAAGCGCCCTGCGATACGCATCGATGGCGCCGTCGATCCGCCCCAGCCGCTGAAGCCGCTCGGCCTCGACGGCAAAGAGTTCACCGGCCAACCAGATGCGAGCAGTCTCAATTTCGCCGCTTGGAGAGAGCAGCAGCACCATGGTCTGAAGATCGACGGAGCGCAGCAGCTCAAGGTCGAGCCCCGCCCTGCGCGAGATCTGCACGATGTCGTCGTCGCCGGGCAGGTCGTCGAGCCCGCCTTCGACAATCGTTCGCCTGAGCTCGGCCAGAAATCGACCGGCGAGCTCAATGATTCTCATGATGTAGTCCTGCTGATGCATGTCGCCTGCACCGTCAGATGTCTAGGTCGGGAGTTGCCGCACGGAGCCGGGCGCGTAGTTTGACGCGATCGGCTCCGGATCGAGCTGCCGAACCTGTCCCTACCCCGAGGTGAAGAGAATGGAGCGCTTGAATCGTCGAAACTTCGTGAAGAAGGCCATGGCGGGAGCCGCCGGGGCCGGCGCCATCGCAGCATGTGGCGACGGAGGATCGTCGGGCCTGGTCGCGACGGCCAATGCCGCCGTGCAGGGGCCAGAGGTGCGCTGGCGTCTCGCCACCTCGTTTCCGCCCTCGCTCGACATCTTGCACGGCACCGCTGAGCGCATTGCCGAGCGTGTGTCATCGCTCACGGGCGGCCGGTTCTCCATTCGGGTGTATGCGGCTGGAGAAATCGTTCCGGCGCTGCAGGTCATGGATGCCGTGCAGCAAGGCTCTGTGCAGGCCGGCTTCACCCCGGGCTACTATTACATCGGCAAGAACCCAGCCCTCGCCTTTGATGCGTCGCTGCCCTTCGGCCTCACCATGCGCCAGCACACGGCGTGGTTGCGCTACGGCGGTGGCTCGGAGCTCATGGAAGGGGTCTATGGCGACTTCGGCATTCTGCCGATTCCCTGCGGCAACACGGGCACGCAGATGGGGGGCTGGTTCCGTCAGCCGATCAACGGTCTGTCGGACCTGCAGGGCCTGCGCATGCGCATTCCCGGCATCGGTGGCGAGATCATGTCGCGCCTCGGTGTCAGCGTCCAGGTGCTGGGGGGTCCGGAAATCTTCCCCGCCCTCGAGCGCGGTGCCATCGACGCTACAGAGTGGGTTGGCCCGTACGACGACGAGAAGCTCGGCTTCTACTCGATCGCACCCAACTATTATCTGCCCGGTTGGTGGGAGCCCGGTGTCGGCATGACGATGCAGGTCTCAACCGCAGCCTGGAACGAGCTACCCGAGGTCTACCAGGAGCTGCTGCGCACCGTCTGCGCCGAGGCCAACGGCGACATGATGGCGCGATATGACGCCGAAAACCCGCTCGCGCTCGAGCGCCTCGTGAGCGAGCACGGCGTCACGCTGCGCACCTTCAGCGACGACATTCTCGAGGCGGCCTGGCGTGAGAGCAGTGCATATCTCGAAGAACAGGCCGCGGCTGATGCCACGTTCCGTCGCGTCTACGACTCGTGGAAGCCGTTCCGCGATATGTCGTTCCGCTACTTTGCCGGCAACGAGCTGAACTACGCGCGCTTCGCCTTCTCACGCACGGTCAGTTGATCAGGTGCACGGTCGCCTGACCGCATGGCCGGTCAGCTGATCATGCGCACCCGCACGGGCATCGTCACCGCCGGAAGTCCGAGCTGCTCCACGGCTTCATTGAAGCGCCGCAGCTCGTTTTCGAGCAGGTCGATGTAGAGGCTGCGCACGACATTCCAGTCGTCGAGCAGTACCTCAAGCCGCTCCAGGGTGCCCTGTTGCGGCGCACCGTCGGCACCTCCGGAGATGTAGCCGTCAGTGCCCGTGATGCGACCGTAGAGCTCGAGCCACTGGTTGTCGAGACGCGGATCAAAGCGAATGGGGTCTTGGCCCGATTGGTTGCGCGTCTGTTGAAGCGCTTCGGTCACGGACTGCGCCTTGGTCGTCAGCGTGTCGGCCAGGGCCTCGAGCCCTTCGGCCTGCCCCGTCTCTTCGGCCTTGTTCATGACCCCACGCACCTGCTCGCGAATCGCGTCGAGGCTCTCGATCGTGCCGGCGATCGCGTTGATCGAATCACGCACCTGCATCGCGATCTCGAACTGCGTCTCGTAGCTGCCCTGCGTCACCTCGGGAATGCGCGGATCAGGCAAGAGCTCGAAGGTGCTCTCGCGCTGCTCGTCACCAAGCGCCATGCGCACCGTGTAGGTGCCGGGAGGGGCGACCACCCCGCCGGTGTAGCCCCAAACCACGGCCCCCTCCGGCAGATCAGGCCCCGGATAGAAGGGCCGCCACGCGACGCGATTCAACCCCGGCTTGGGAGTAATCAGCTCGCCGTCGGCCTCATTGGCCGCGGTTGAGTCGGTTGTAAACAGCTGCACCTGGCGCCCCGCCACATCAACCACCTGGACCTCTACGGTCTCACCCGCCCGTGCCTCGTCGATCCAGAAATGAATCTGGGCCCCGGTCGGCAACGGCTCTGGTGTCAACTCGGCCATCGACGCCGCACCCACATTGGTCAGGCGGTGCGTGTCGCGCGGCTTGAAGAGATGAACGCCAGCCAGGCGCGCGTCGTCGACCTCTCGCAGCGGCGTCATGTCATCGAGAATCCAGAACGAGCGCCCCTGCGTTGAGAGAATCAGATCGTCGTGCGCCAACCGCATGCCGGTAATCGGCGTGCGAGGCAGGTTCTGCTGCAGCGACTCCCACGACGCACCCGCATCAAACGAAACGAACAGGCCGTATTCGGTGCCGGCAAAGACGAGCCCGCTGCGAACCGGGTCTTCACGCACGGTGCGCACCGGGAAGTCACTGGGAATGCCCTGTGTCACGCGCTGCCAGCTGCGCCCGCCGTCATCGGTGCGGAACAGGTAGGGCGTGAAATCGTCGAGCCGGTAGCGGTGCGCTGCGATCCATGCACGCTGACGGTCATGGGTCGAAAGCTCGATCTCGTCGATCGTCGCAAACTCCGGCAGCTCGGGCGGCGTCACCTCAGTCCAGTTGGCCCCCGCATCACGCGTCACATGCAGGCGTCCATCATCAGAGCCCGCCCATATCTCGTCGGCGTCAAATGGAGATTCGGCCAGCGAAAACACGGTGTTGAAGATCTCGACACCCGTGACGTCGGCATTGATCGGCCCACCCGACTGCTCCTGATGCTCGGGCGTGTTGGTCGTGAGGTCGGGGCTGATCGTCTCCCACGTCATGCCCTCATCACGCGACCGGTTCACGAACTGCGAGCCGTGATAGATGGTGTTGCGATCGAAGCGGCTGACCAGCATGGGCGACACCCACTGAAAGCGGTGACGCAGATCTTTGGCCGCCATGCCAAGCTGCAGCTGGGGGTAGAGCTGCATGTTGCGACGCTGCCCTTTGGCGAGGTCGTAGCGGTCCATGACGCCCCCGTAGCACCCCGCGTAGATCACATCGGGATGATCGGGATGCAAAGCCACGGGGCCCGTCTCGCAGCCACCCACGTTGAGCCAGTGTTGCTTCGGATAGAGCGTGTTCACGTCTTGGCAAGCCGGCACCGAAATCGTGGTGTTGTCCTGCTGCGCGGCGTACAGCCGGTACGGAAACTGGTTGTCGACCACGACGTCGTAGAACTCGGCGGTGGGCTGATTGAAATAGGTTGACCAAGTGCGCCCGCCATTCACAGAAACCTGAGCGCCACCGTCATTGGCCACGACCATGCGATCGGTGTCGGCCGGATGAATCCAGAGGTCGTGCACGTCGCCGTGGGGCACCTCGATGTTCTGCCAGGTCACACCCGCGTCGACCGAGCGGTAGAGCCCCGTGTTCAGCACGTAGACCGTGTTGGGATCGCGAGGATCGGCCCGCACATGGGTGTAATACCAAGCGCGCTGACGCAGCCGGTTCTCGCTGTTCGTGCGCGTCCAGCTGCGACCGCCGTCATCGGAGCGATACACGCCCCCGGCCGGCTCAGCCTCGATGATCGCCCAAACACGCCCGGGCTGCGCGGGTGAGACGCTGATGCCGACCTTGCCCACCAAGCCCTCGGGCAGGCCTCCGCCCAGCTTCACCCAGCTGTCGCCCCCGTCGACGCTCTTGTAGACGCCACCCTCTTCGCCGCCCGAGATCAGCGTCCACGGCTTGCGTTCGCCGCGCCACATGCCGGCATAGAGAACTCGCGGGTTGTTGGGGTCCATGCTCAGGGCCGACGCCCCGGTGGAGTCGCTCAGGGCCAACACATGCTCCCAGCTCTCGCCGCCGTTGCTGGAGCGAAAGATGCCACGCTCGACATTCTTGCCGAAGGCGTGGCCAAGAGCTGCGACGTAGACGAGGTCGTGATCGCGCGGGTGCACCTCGATGCGCGCAATCTGTCCGGCCTCGGGCAGTCCGATGTGCCGCCAGGTCTCTCCACCGTCGAGCGACTTCCAGACGCCCCGCCCATGAGACGTGTTGCCGCGAATGTCGTGGGAGCCCTCCCCGACATAGATCACGTTGGGATCAGAGGGTGCGACGGTTACTGCGCCGATGGATCCGCCAAAGAAGCCGTCAGACACATTGGTCCAGTTGGTACCGTTGTCGTGCGACAGCCAGATGCCACCCCCCGTGGTGCCCATCACCCAACGGTCACCGTCGTTCAAGAACCCGGCAGCGGCGGTCGATCGGCCACCACGGAACGGCCCGACCTGACGGAACGTCAGATCACCAAAGGCCTGCGCTGAGCTGACTTCGGGCTGCGCTTCGACCAGGCCGCGTGCCTGAGCGGCGAGCGCATGAGGCGCACCGAGGCCCGCAAGCAGGGCAACGAGCACCGTACGCGCGAGAACGAGACGCCCGAAACGGGGCGCGGCGGACGACGAATGGGGTCGGGGTGCAGCAGATATGAACCGGGCTCCTTGGCAGGCGGAAAGACTTGTTTTGAAATTGAAGGCCGTGCATTGCCGCCACAAGCCGGTGAGGCCACGTTGCGATCGATCGCACATCACCTTCAGGGAGTGGGAATGTCTGAGTCGCCGAATCAACTGAGCCGCCGTGATCTGCTGCGTCTGGGCACCCTTGGTGCGGGTGCCGCGGCACTGGGTGCGACCCCCGTCGGTGCCGCCGTCGCCGGTACCGCCACGGAAGGGTCGGCGCCGCGCTTTGGCCCCGCAGCCGCCCCAGCGGCGCCTCGCACGCTTGGTGCTGCGCCCCCCGAGCTGCTTCGCACGGCGCCGCTCGATGTCGTTCGCATGGCCTTTGTCGGGGTCGGGCTCCAGGGCGGTGCGCACGTACGCAATTTCTTGCGTATCGAGGGCGTCGAGATTGCGGCGATCTGCGATACCAACCGCGCACGCGCCGAAGAGGTGGCCAGCTGGGTGGCCTCGGAAGGACGCCCCCTGCCCCGCATCTATGCCGACGGTGAGACCGATTTCGTGCGTCTGTGCGAGACCGAAAACGTCGATCTGGTCTTCAACGCCACACCCTGGCGCTGGCATGTGCCCGTCTGTGTCGCTGCCATGGAAAACGGCAAGCATGTCGCAACCGAGGTGCCGGCCGCCTACACCGTCGAAGGCTGCTGGCAGCTCGTCGAGACGGCTGAGGCCACCGGCCGGCATTGCGTCATGATGGAAAACTGCAACTACGATCGCCCCGAAATGATGGTGCTGCGCATGGCGCGCGAAGGGGTGCTGGGCGAGATCCTGCATGCCGAATGCGGCTATCTGCACGATCTGCGGGCCATCAAGTTCGAAGACGCCAATGAAGGGCTTTGGCGCCGAGCCCACGCGCGCGAGCGCAACGGCAACCTCTACACCACGCACGGGCTCGGCCCCGTCGCCAACGTCATGGACATCAACCGGGGCGACCAGTTCTCGTATCTCGTCTCGATGAGCTCGCCCTCGCGCGGACTGCAGGACTGGGCCCGCGAACACTACCCCGAGGGACACCCCAAGCGTGATGAGACGTTTGTGCTGGGCGACGTCAACACGTCGCTCATCAAGACGGCGCAAGGGCGCACGATTTTCCTGAGCCACGACACCAACCTGCCCCGGCCGTACTCGCGCATTCACATGGTCCAGGGCACGCGCGGCATCTTCCAGGGCTACCCGCACCGGGTGCACATCGAAGGCCGCAGCCCCGATCACCGTTGGCAGGAGTGGACCGAGCTGCGTGACGAATTTGATCACCCCCTCTGGCGCGAACTCGAAGAGCAATCGGCGGGGGCGGGGCACGGTGGCATGGACTACATCGAAGATTTTCGCCTGATCGAGTGTCTGCGCGCCGGACAGCCGACCGACATGAACGTCTATGATGCTGCAGCGCTGAGCGTGGTCGGCCCGCTCACGGAGTGGTCGGTCGCCAATGGCTCGCAGCCCATCGAGATTCCCGACTTTACCCGCGGGCGCTGGCGCGAATGGCCTCGCTGGGAGATCGAGCGGGGGTGACCGCGCCTGGTGCGCGGCGTGTCGTTTGGGCTCCCGGTCGCATCAACCTGATCGGCGAACACATCGACTATCACGATCTCGACGTCTTGCCGATGGCCTTGGATCGCGGCATCACCATCGAGTTTGTCGCAGAGGAGTGCGGTGAGCTCAGTGAGCGCGACGAGCATGACGAGCGCGGCAAGCGCGGCAAGCACGGCGACAGCGACGAGGCGCGCGTTCGGTTGACCTCGACCCTGCCGGGGGCCGACGCCGTCGACGTGCCCCTGCGGGCCGACCTCGAGCCGGGGCCTGCGGGGCATTGGGGCAACTATGTCAGGGCGGCGGTGCGGGTTGCGGTCGGGGAGTTCGGAGCACGGCGAGGCATCGAGGGGGTTGTACACAGCGATCTGCCGCCAGCCGCGGGTCTTTCGTCTTCGTCAGCGCTGGTGGTGGCGGTCGCCATGGCGCTGCTCGACGCTTCGGGGGTGCGGGTTGATGCGCTGGAGCTGGCTGCGGCGCTGGCGAGGGGCGAGCGCTTCGTGGGGACAGCGGGAGGCGGCATGGACCAGGCGGCGTCGCTGCTGGGCGTTGAGGGGCATGCGCTGCAGATCGGGTTTGCGCCGCTGCGTGTGACGCCGATCGCATGGCCGCGCGGCTGGCGGGTGGTGGTGGCGCACTCGGGTGTGCATGCCGAGAAGTCGGGTGCCGCCCGTGACGCCTACAATGCGCGGCGGGCAGCGGGTACAGCGGCTGCGCAGCAACTGGCGGAGCGCCTTGGGCTCACGCTCGGCGACCAGCACGTTGAGGCAGGCGCATCGCTGTGGCCGCTGCTGCTGGAGCGCTTCGGTCCTGCCGCACTCTTGGAGCCAATCGAGTCGATCACACAGGGCAACGCGCCGGGTGCTGACGTAGGGCAGGTCGGCGCACCTCGGGCCGGCTTGGGCCTCGACATCGCGACGGGCTGGCTACGGCACACCGTTGGCGAAGCAGAGCGGGTAACGCTGGCCGCAGAGGCTCTGCGCGAAGCGCGGCTTCACGACTTCGCAGCGCTGCTCAATGCCTCACATGCCTCGCTGCGCGATGACTTCGAAGTGAGCCACCCCAAAGTTGACGCACTTCTGGACTGCGCCCTGACGGCCGGTGCGCTCGGTGCCCGAATCACGGGCGCCGGCTTTGGTGGATGCATGATCGCGCTCTGTGCCGACGATGCAACCGCCGCTGCCGTTTCAAACGCTCTCGAAGCGCACGCCCCTGTGGTCTTCACCGTCGATCGACCCGGCGACGGGGCCAGCGTCACGGCGAGTTGAAGTCACCGCGGGCTGAGGTCGTCGCCCTCTCGCCAGCTCCACACAAAACTGTAGGCCTGAGCCAAGGCGTCTTCTAACGGCTGGGTGCGCCCCAGGGTGAGCGCCATGAGCAGTCCGCCCTGCCACGCCGACACGACCAGCGTAGCCAAACCATTGGCATCAGCTTCAGAGCGAAGCAGCCCAAGCTTCTTCATATCGGCAAAGAACCCGGCCAAACCCTGGTGCATCAACTCCAGCGTCGCACCAGCCGGATACGGGCAACGAAGCTCTCCGTCGAGCGACGGCCCGGCTTCGCGCTCCGGCTGCCCGCTTCGCACGCGATCGTGCAACGCCCGGTCGACCTCGGTAAAGTCAGGAACCTCGGTGGCCACCTCGCCTACGGTACCCCCGAGGCGCCCATCAAAGGCCACCAACCCCAACGGGAATACGGCGCATCCGGGGGCGAGCTGGGCATCAGAGACGATTTCGCGCATCAGCGCCTGCAACTCGACCCAGTGCCGCTGTCGGCGCAGATGGCGACCAATCACACGGCGTGCGTCGCTGAGCACGAAGCTCCACAGCTCCTCGACGAGCTGCGCCTTGCTCTCGAAATAGTGGTAGAACTGGCTCTTGCCCGTAGCTGAGGCTTCGAGAATACGATCGACGCTGACCCGGTGAAGACCCTCAGATAAAATCAGGTGCTTGGCCGCGAGCAGCATGCGGTGACGCACCTTCTCTCCCCGCTCCGTCAACTGGCCCTCGCCAGATGTGGGCACCTGTGGGAAACGCGATGCCATCACGGCACTCCGGGCTGAAGAAGATGTACTAGTCAGTACACTTTATCTTCGGATGGCCGGTTGCACCAGTGGCTGGACAGGCGGTTACGTCATGACCTCTCGTGGCATCAGGCGAGCGACGGCGATCGCCGACGCCAAGGCAACCACGCCAAGCAAGAGCGCGACCGGCCGCGTGCCGTACAGCCAGAACCCGGTTGCGAAGAGGGTTCCGTAGACGGCGACACAGGCAAAGAACCAGCTGGCCACACCGCGCGTCAGCGCGCCGACTTCGGGCGTGTGATCTGACTCCGGCATCCCCGTCTCAAGGCCCACAATCTGGCGCCAACCGCGCCCCATGGGGCGGATCAGGCGATAAAACGACTCGAGCGTTGCTCGCTCTGTCGGCCGAGTGGCGAAGGTTACGGCGAGCCAGCCCGCCGTGGTGATGACGACCCCGAACACGAGCTGAAGCGAGGGATCGAGCGGAGCGAAGCCGGCTGCGGTATGCGCAAATGCGAACCAGAGAGCCACGGCAAACGAGATCACCATGGCGCTGATCTCGCTCCACGCATTGATGCGCCACCAGAACCAGCGCAGCAGAAAGACCAGCCCTGTACCAGCCCCGATCTGGAGCAGAATCTGGAACGCCTGCAACGCACTTTCGAGCTGCAGCGCGACGACGCCCATGAGCAGGGTCAAGGCGACGGTCGTAACCCGGGCGACCCGCACGTAATGTGCTTCGTCGCGGTCGCTGGCCACAAACCGACGGTACACGTCTTCGACAACATATGACGCACCCCAGTTGAGGTGGGTCGAGATCGTCGACATGTAGGCGGCAGCCAGCGAGGCCACCACCAGCCCGAGCAGCCCGGCGGGCAAGAACGTGAGCATCGCAGGATAGGCCAAGTCATTGCGCACGATGCTGGCATCAATGTTGGGAAACGCCTCGCGAAGCGCCGCCAGATCAGGGTAGACCACGACCGAAGCGAGC
>CAYVPD010000009.1:0-19573 GCA_964453545.1 uncultured Gemmatimonadaceae bacterium | reverse complement strand
GCGCGGCCCCTCGAGCGTGATGCCGCCGCCCACCACATCAAACAGTTCAAACACCCAGATGTCGGTGCCGTCGGGAACGCCGACCACGGCGCCAGGGCCGGGAGCGCCGCCCGCAGCCGAGCCCGCCGCTGCGCCGCCATCTGCGTCACCACCGCACGCTGAAATCAGGCCAACGCTCAGCGTGAGCGCGAGGGCCAGCGAGCGCGACGAAGCTGCAAAAGACGCAGAGGTCTGCGACGAATCCGGGGTCGCAGGCGTTGGGGAGCGATGCATGAGCAAATCTCGGTCAGATGATGTGGAGGGCGGGACGGCTTGGATGCCCGCGCGAGCCCAATATATTCGACAGCTACACCGGCGTGCAGTTTTTGCGCCGCACCCTCCCTCCGCATGCGAGTCGTCTCATCGCTACCCTCGCTTCGCAGTCTGCACCGGGCCCACGAGCCTCGAGCGCCACGCCCCAGCTGGTGGTCGTGACGCGTTTTGTTCAGGGAATGGCCCCGTGGCCGTTCCTGCGAGCAGCCGAGGGAGAGCCCCGCGGATTCTGGGCGCGCGACGAGCGCTGGGTCGCCCATCGCGGGGTGGCACTGGCGGTTGAAGGCGCGGGGCATGGGCGGTTTCACGACGTGCGTGAGGCGATTGCTGCGCAGGTGCCGGCCGCGCCCGAGGGCATCAGAGTGCGGCTGTATGGCGGCTTTGCGTTCCGCGATGATCACGCTCCTCAGGAGCATTGGTCGGGGTTCCCGGCGGCTCTGCTCCACCTGCCGCGCTTCGAGCTGACCGGAGATGCTTCAGGGCAGGGCCGGCTGCGCGCCCAAGCCCTCGCCGAAGGACCCGCCGAGACCGACGCCGTGCGGGCCGAACTCGAGGCTGAGCTCGATCCCCTGATCGCGCAGCTGGGCGCGGGGGGATCAGACGCGTCTTCTCGCAGCGCGCCATCGTCTGGCATCGAGCCCTCCTCCGTCACCGGCCACATCACGGCCTCACGCGACGACGCTCGCGAGGCATGGGGCCGCGCCATCGATGCGGTGCTCGACGCGGTGAAGGGGGGTGCGCTCTCCAAGGCCGTGCTCGCGCGCACCGCCGATGTGGCTCTCGACGGCCGCATTTCGCCCAATGCGCTCGCCGAAGCGTTGTGGCGCCGTAACGCGGGCACGCACGTGTTTTTCTTTGAGCCGACCGCCGGGCAAGCGCTCGTCGGGGCGGCGCCGGAGGCGCTCGCGACGGTGCGGGGCGGGGTATTTCACGCGACGGCGGTGGCGGGCTCGGTCGCGCGCGGCACCGACGCCGAGGCCGACCGCTGGCTCGCGCGTCAGCTGCTCGACTCGCGCAAGGATCGCGCAGAGCATCAACTGGTGGTTGATGACATGGCGACGCGGCTGGAGGCGTTCGCGCATGACATCCGCACCGACGCCGAGCCTTCGGTGCTCAGGCTCGCGCGCATTCAGCACCTCGAGACCGGGGTGCGGGCACGGCTCGTCGAAGGCACGCATGTGCTCGAACTCGTCGAGGCGCTGCACCCAACGCCGGCGGTCTGCGGTGTGCCTCGTGACGCGGCGCTCGAGCTGCTGCGCAATCACGAGCCGTTTGATCGCGGATGGTATGCGGGCCCGGTGGGCTGGCTCTCGACCGATGGCGAGGGGCATTTCGTCCCGGCGCTGCGCACGGCTGTGGGTACGGGCCAGCATTGGCGGCTCTATGCCGGCGCGGGCATCGTCGACGGCTCGAGCGCACAGGGTGAGTGGGACGAGACGGCGATCAAGTTCCAGCCGGTGCTGCGGGCGCTCGGCTCGTGCGGGGCCACGCTTTCTGAAGAGGATGGCGAGGCGTGAGCTCGGCGACCCCGAACCCGGCCACCCCAAACCCGGCGACGATCTGGGCGCGCGTCATCATTGACGAACTCGTGCGCGCAGGCGTGCGCGAGGTTTGTCTGGCCCCCGGGTCACGCTCGACACCACTCGTTTTGGCCGCCGCTCGCCGCGACGAACTGCGCATGCGCGTCTTTATCGATGAGCGCTCGGCAGCGTTTTTTGCACTCGGGCTGGCCAAGGGGTCGGCCAAGGGGAGCGGCGCGCCGGCCGTGGTGCTCACGACCTCGGGCACGGCCGTCGCCAACCTGCTGCCCGCCGCGGTTGAGGCGCATCAGGCCGAGGTACCGCTGATCTTGCTCACCGCCGATCGTCCGCCCCGGCTGCGAGATCTCGACGCCAATCAGGCGATCCACCAGCCGGGCATCTTTGGCGTGAACACACGCTGGGCGGCCGATCTGGCCCCGCCGTCGCTCGACGAAGCGGCGCTGCGGCACCTGCGCGGGCAGGTAGTGCGCGGCGTGGCCCTCGCCCGCGGCCTTCCCGCGGGCCCGGTGCACCTGAACGTTCCGTTCGACAAGCCGCTCGAGCCGAGCGAAGCCGATGACGCCTGGTGGCGCGCGCACGGGGAGGCAACCGGGGCAGCAACCGGGGCCGCGGCCGATCACGATACCCCCTTCACCCGCATCAGCCTGCAGCGGCCCCGGCTGGGCGACGCTGAGATCCAGTCGCTCGTCGACGCGGTTCAGCAGGCGGAGCGGGGCGTGATCGTCGCCGGCGCCCACCCAGAGGCGGCTCAAATCGGCCCGCTCCTGCGCGCCTTTGCAGCCCGCACCGGGTTCGTGTTGCTGGCTGACCCGCTGTCGGGCGCGCGCTCCACGGCAGCCGCAGATTCCGACGTCGCGGAGTCCAATGCAGGCGAGTCCGGTGCTGCCATCGCCAGCACGGCCAGTTTGTGGCTGAGCGATGCGGCGATTGCGAAGGCCTTGGCCCCCGATCTGATCGTGCGCATTGGTGCCGCACCCACTTCGGCGGCGGTACTGAGCTGGCTCGAGCTGCACGGCGGCAGCGGACCACAGCGCGCCCGCCAGATCGTGATTGATGCCGGGCAGCGCTGGAAAGACCACACAGCCAGTGCGACCGACCTGTTCCGGGGCTGCCCGATCGACGCGCTGACGCGGGTGATGGCTGATCTGAACCGGGCCACCCCCGAGGGCGGGGCTTGGACGAAGCAGTGGATGGCCGCTGACACGGCAGCGCGCCAAGCAGTCCAAGCCGAGGCTGGGCCCTGGCACGAGGGGCACGTCGCGCAGGCCGTGACAAACGCTGTGGCGCAGACCCAGACAGCGC
Source organism: uncultured Gemmatimonadaceae bacterium (assembly GCA_964453545.1). GTDB lineage: Bacteria > Gemmatimonadota > Gemmatimonadetes > Longimicrobiales > Gaopeijiaceae > Gaopeijia. Next base: position 16,418 of record CAYVPD010000009.1, on the reverse strand, counting down.
TGTTTGTGTCGTCATCGATGCCGATTCGCGACGTCGAGGCCTACGGGGGCGACGCGCTGACGGCGGTGCACGGCAACCGCGGCGCCAGCGGGATCGACGGCATCGTCTCAACCGCACTGGGCGTGGCGGCCGGAGCGGGGCAGCCGGCGGTCGCGCTGATCGGCGATTTGGCGCTGCTGCATGACATGAACGGGCTGCTTGCGACCCGCGAATCCGACGCCCGCGTGATCTTTGTCGTCGTGCAAAACGATGGGGGTGGCATCTTTCACATGCTGCCGATCGCCGAGCATGAGCCGGCATTTACGCCATTCTTTGCGACACCGCACGGGCTCGATGTGGCGCAGATCGCTGCGCTCTACAGCCTGCCGCATCGGTGCGTCGAGAGCCCCGAAGAGCTCAACACGGCGGTGCAATCGGCGGTGCGCGAAGCGTCAGAGCCCGACACCGGCGGCGCGGCGTCGGGGTCGCAGATCATCGAGATTCGCACCGACCGCGAGGCGAACCGTGAAGGGCATGCCCGGGTACGGACGGCAGTGCAGGCCGCCGTGCGCATCGAACTTCCCTCCATACTCCCAAATTGAAGGTGCAGCAGATGAATCAGCCTGATTTCCCGCAGCCCCAGTGGCAGACGGTCAAGGACTACGGCGACATCACCTACCGCAAATCGCACGGGGTGGCGCGTATCGCGATCAATCGCCCCGAAGTGCGTAATGCCTTCCGTCCTGAGACGCTGCTTGAGCTGCAGGAAGCCTTCAAAGATGCCGGCGAAGATCCCGACATCGGCGTGGTGCTGCTGACGGGTGAGGGTCCGGCAGCCGACGGCAAATACGCGTTTTGCTCAGGCGGCGATCAGCGGGTTCGTGGAGATGCCGGCTACGTCGGGGGCGACGGCTTGCCGCGCCTCAACGTGCTGGAGCTGCAGCGCTACATTCGCTCGATGCCCAAGCCGGTGATTGCGCTCGTGGCTGGCTACGCCATCGGAGGCGGGCACGTGCTGCACGTGGTCTGCGACCTGACGCTCGCGGCCGACAACGCGGTCTTCGGGCAGACCGGCCCCAAGGTCGGCAGCTTTGATGGCGGCTTCGGTGCGAGCTATCTCGCGTCGCACATCGGGCAGAAGCGCGCCCGCGAGATCTGGTATCTCTGCCGGCAGTATTCGGCGGCCGAGGCCTACGAGATGGGGCTGGTCAACAAGGTTGTGCCCGTCGAAGCACTCGAGGCCGAGGGCTGGCAGTGGGCGCAGGAGATTCTCGACAAGAGCCCGCTCGCCGTGCGCTTGCTCAAGAGCTCGTTCAACGCCGCCGTCGACGGCCAGGCCGGGCTGCAGGAGCTCGCCGGCAACGCCACGCTGCTCTTCTACATGACGGAGCAGGCTCAGGAGGCCAAGAACGCCTACCTCGAGAAGCGCAAGCCGGAGTTCCGCAAGTATCCGTGGCTGCCGTGGTAAGCTCTCGTTTGGTGCTCGTGGCGCTGACGCTCGGCTTCGCGCCCGGACCGGTCGCCGTATCGGCCCAGCAGCACCAGCACGACCCGGCCGCGTCCGGCCACACCCCGGCCGAGATGGGGCAGAGCGCCTTTGCCGCGCTGGCCGAGATCATTGCCATGCTCGAGGCTGACCCCGCGACCGACTGGTCCAAGGTCGACATCGAGGGCCTGCGCGCGCATCTGGTCGACATGAACGAGGTGACGCTCTACGCCGAGGTCATGATGCGCGAGACTGCGGGCGGAGCCGAGTTCACGGTCACAGGCCCTGCGCGCGCGCAAGCCGCGCTGCATCGCATGATCCCGGCGCACGCCGGGGCCATGGCGGGTGACCCGCGTACGGCTTGGGGTTTTGGACCCGCAGCCGACGGCGGCATGCGCGTCACCCTGACCGTCAAAGACCCCGCCGATGAGGCTGGGGTGCAGCAGATTCGCGCTCTCGGATTCGTCGGCATGCTGGTGCGGGGCATGCACCACGGCCCGCATCATCTGGCCATTGCCCGTGGTGAAAACCCGCATGGGGGCGCCCACGGGCACGCGGGCGGACATGGGCATGGGCACGAGTTCTGACATGGCATCCCCTGACGTCGTCGCTGAGGCGGGTGCATTTCGTGATGCGCTCTCAAATTGGGCCTCGACCGTCGGGGTGATCGCCGTGCGTGACCCCGATGACGGGCGCATCTATGGCACGACCATCACCTCGTTCACGCCGGTCAATGCCGACCCGCCGCTCGTGCTGGTCTCGCTGGGTGCGGGGGCTCAGGCGCTGCCGTTCTTGCACGAGGGCCGCGAATACGTGATCAACCTGCTCGCCGAAGGGCAGGGGCGCATCGCGTCGGTCTACGCCGACAGCTTTCCGGTGGGCCCTTCGCCCTTTCCGGACGCCGGACCCCCGGTGATCGAAGGCGCGTTGGCCGCACTCCGCTGCCGCGTCAGCAAACTGGTGGCCGTCGATGGCGGCAACCGCCTGGTGCTGGGCTGGGTCGAGCATGTCGAGGCTGACGCGTCGCGACGACCCCTGCTCTGGTATCGTCGCTCAACTGCCGAGCTGGCGCGCTGAGCATCATCGGCGTCTGGCTCGAAGCAGCCCGGCCCCGCACCCTGCCGGCCGCTGCGGCCCCGGTCGTGCTGGGCACGGCGCTCGCGTTTTGGCGCGATACGGCAGCGTGGCTACCGGCGTTTGCGGCACTCGTGGGCGCCTTGCTGATCCAGATCGCTACGAATTTCGCCAACGACTACTACGACCACGAACGCGGGGCCGACACGCCGGACCGCGTCGGTCCGACGCGGGTGACCTCCGCCGGGCTGGTGCCGCCGCATGTGGTGAAGCGCGCGATGCTGCTGACGCTGCTGGCCGCGCTGCTTGTGGGCACCTATTTGGTGTCAGTCGGGGGCTGGCCCATCGTGGTCATCGGGCTCGTCTCGCTTGGGCTCGCCGTCGCCTATACCGGCGGGCCGTATCCGCTGGCCTACAACGGGCTCGGCGACGTTTTCGTCTTTGTGTTCTTCGGGCTGATCGCGGTCGCGGGCACATTTTACGTGCAGGCGCTGAGCTTTCCGCTGGAGGCGTGGTGGCTGGGTGCCGGAGCGGGCGCGCTGTCGACGGCGATTCTCGTGGTGAACAACCTGCGTGACCGCGACACCGATGCGCGGGTCGGCAAGCGCACCCTCGCCGTTCGTTTGGGCGTGCGCGCTATGCAGATCGAATACGCGGGATTGATCGTGTTTGCCCTGATCGTACCCCTCGTGGGAATCGCTGCATTTGGCTGGCCGTGGCCGGTCCTGCTCGGCTGGCTGGCGCTGGGCCGTGCGCTCACCGGCTGGTGGCGGGTGCGCAATTTCGAGCAGCCACGAGACCTGCTTCCGGTGCTGGGCATCACGGCAGCGGCGCTGTTGCACTATGCACTGGGGATGGCCGGCGGATTTGCCGCCGCCCGGCTGCTGTCCCTGTGAGCTGCGACGGCCGATGCGCATGAGGCCCTGGTCGGGAGACCCCGACCGACCGGCACTTCGAAGCGGTTCCGCGGTTTGGTCTTGCGGCGAGCTTGACGGCGCAGCGCTTCAGGGCGCCAGGGTGCTCGATCAGGGGGTGCTGGATCAGGTGGGTGTGCACACGGGCGCCACGACCTACGTCTGCGCCTTGCTGGTGCGGCCGGGGGCCGATGGCGTGACGGCCCTGGCTGCTGCGTTAGCGAGTGAGGGTGCAGTCGCGGCGCTCAACCCTGCGCTGACGCTAACGGAGTTGGCCGATGCCCTGAACCGGCTGAGGCCGGCCGTCATCGCCGTAGAGGCCAGCACCCGCGCTCTTGCCACCGAGGCGTTGATGTTGGCGCGCAGCAGCGGTTCAACACCTGCGCCGACGCCCATGCTCGACTGTTCGACCGTGGTCGAGTTTTGTGCGCCTGGAGAGGGACCGATCGCGGTGCACAGCCCGCCGCTCTCCTCCCAGCAGTCCAGACCCGCCCAGCAGGTGCCGGCCGATCGCAAGCTCATCATCTGGACGTCGGGCACGACCGGCACCCCCCGCGCGATCGCCCTGCGGGGCGAGGGGGTTCTGGAGGCAGCGCAGGCGCAGACCAAGCGACTGGCCGTCGAGCCCGGAGCCTCAATGGTGACGTCGCTGCCGCTCGCACCGGTGGGTGGGCTGATGATCCCGATTCGGGCGGGGCTGGCTCAGGGCGTGGTCGAGGCTGTGCCCGCATTTGATGCTGAGGCTCTGATCCAGCTTGGGCAGGCCGGGCGTGCCGACCACATTTCGCTCGTGCCCGTCATGCTGCAGCGGCTGGTTGATGCCCTCGAAGAAAGGGGGGCAGCAGCGGCACCCGCTATGGCGCCGCACGAAGCACCGGCCCAAGCGCCGCACCCAGCACCCCGTTTCGGAACGCTGCTGATCGGCGGCGCAGCGTGCCCCCAACCCCTGGTGGCGCGTGCGCAGCAGGCGGGTTTGAAGCTGGCGCTAACCTGGGGCATGACCGAATCGGCCGCACAGGCCGCAACCGCGCTCCCAGCCGACGTGGCCGCCGACGCCGCGTCGGTCGGCCCGTCTCTCGACCATGTCGAAGTGCGCGCGACGCCAGAGGGCCGAATGATGTTGCGGCTGGCGGCCCTGGATCCGGCCGAGCTGAAGCCCGCCGACGTGGACTCCGCCGACGTGGACGCGGCCGAGCTGGTCTCCCTAACCGACCCCGACGGCTGGTTCGTGACGGGCGACCTCGGCTTTGTCGCCGACGACGGCCGTATTTTCATCACTGGTCGTGCAGCCGATCGCATCATCACGGGCGGCTTCAATGTCGATCCGGGAGAGGTGGAGCGGGTCTTGCTTGAGCACAAAGGTGTGGCCGACGCCGTGGTGGTGGGTCTGCCGGACGAGGAGTGGGGCGAGAAGGTCTGCGCCGCGATCGTTCCGGCGGCGGGCACGCACCCCACAACGCTACTGACCGAGCTGGATCCATGGGTGCGCCCACGCCTCACCAGCGCCAAGCGCCCGCGTCGGTGGGCTTTCGTCGACGCCATCCCCAGAACCGCTGCTGACAAGGTAGATCGCGCGGCGGTCAGGGCCGTGTTTTCAGGAGGCCATCCGCTTTCAGGCAGCCAGCCATTTGCTAGCAACCAACGGCAGGCCGAGGTCGATCATGAGTCATGACGTATTTTTGCGGCGTGCGCTCGAACTGGCGCGCGAGCATGGGGCGGCGGGCATCAACGGGCCCTTCGGCGCGGTTGTCGTGCGCGACGGTGAGATTGTGGGCGAGGGGTGGAATCGGGTGGTCGAGGGCCGAGATCCGACCGCTCACGCCGAGGTCAACGCGATTCGTGAGGCCGCCCGACGCCTGGGCACGCATGACCTGACGGGTTGCGCGATCTACGCGAGCTGCGAGCCCTGCCCGATGTGCCTGTCGGCGATTTATTGGGCGCGCATCAGGACGCTCTTTTTCGCCGCCGACAAACATGATGCGGCCGCGATCGGCTTTGACGATGCGCACATCGACCGCGAAATCGTGCAAGACTGGGCGACCCGCGAGATTCGCGCGACGCAGACGCTGCACGAAGAGGGCAAAGACGTGCTCGAAGAGTGGCTGCGCAATCCGCTGCGCGTGGAGTACTGACGAGACGGGCTCAGCCGTCGTCGCGACCCCCGCCCACGCCGAAGCTCACGCCGGCCCGAAAGACGAGCAGGTTGGCCTCGGTGCGATTCGGAAAGATCTCGATCTCCCCGTCTTCGAGGTCGACGATGTCACCCCGACGCAGGTACTCTGCCACCCCGTTGCCGTGATAGTCGATGCCGATGTCGATCTGGACCGGCCCGCCCGAGGTCTCGGCAACATCGAAACGCACGCCGCCGCCCGCGCGAATCTGGCGCACGACATCGTCGTAATTTCGCGTGTTGAAGAGCTGCTGATTGCCGGGGTCGTCGGCGCCCGAAAGCGATGACGTCGTAGCGAAGTAGCCGAGCCCGATGCCCGTGTAGGCGTAGGGCGCGAAACTGCCCGTGCCGGTGAGCTCCGGCCCGATGTAGAGCGAGGCGACGGAATTCGTCGTGGTCACGTCGACTCCGATACGGCAGCCGACCGGCGGCGGAAAGCAGACCCGATTGACCTCGTTGCCGTAGATCACGGCACCGGCCCCGAAGCGCAGTGCGAGGGCGCCATCGGCGGCAAGCTTGATGCGCCCATCGAACTCGAACAGAAAGCCTGCATCGACGAGTTCGCCGAATTCGCCGAGGGGGCGGGCACCGCCGAGATGGATGCCGAAGTAGCCCCAGTTGTCGCGGACGGGCGCGTTGTCAGAGCGCGTACCCACAGCGCGCTGCGCCGAAGCGGCTTCAGGCAACGCGGCTGCAGCCACAGCGACCAGAGCGAGGGCGATGAATGAGCGCGGGTGTCGAACACAGGAGCGCTGCAACGTTGCGAAACCGGGCATCGGAGTACTCACAGGCGAAAGAGAATGCAAGGCGAACAGAGTAAAGCTAATGGCCCTGTGGGGTGCCGAGAGACGCTGGCTCTGACAATATTGACGCGCACCGGGTCGTTTCGCACCTCTCCTGACGCTTCTGTGACGACGCTCCTCTGATGACGCTCCGCTGATGACGCATCTTTTTGACGAACTCGCTTGGCGCGGCATGCTCCAAGACGCCACCGAAGGCGCACGCGACCACCTCGCGACCGGGGCCCGCGGCATCTACATCGGGTTTGACCCCACGGCAGATTCGCTTCACGTGGGCTCGCTCTTGCCGATCATGGTGCTGGTGCACGCGCAGCGCGCCGGCCATCACCCGATTGCTCTCGTGGGCGGTGCGACAGGACTGATCGGGGACCCGTCTGGCAAAAGCGCGGAGCGCCCCCTGCTTCTGCGGGAGCAGATGGAGGCCAATGCGCAGGGCATTCGCTCGCAGCTGGAGCACTTTCTCGACTTTGAGACTACGAGCAATCCGGCGCGCATGCGCAACAATCTCGACTGGCTCGGTGGCACGGGCGTGCTCGATTTTTTGCGAGACGTCGGCAAGCACTTCTCGGTCAACGCGATGCTGCGCAAAGAGTCGGTGCGCCGCCGGGTCGAGAGCGACGAACAGGGCATCAGCTTCACCGAGTTCAGCTATCAGCTGCTGCAGGCTGCCGACTTTCTGCACCTCCACCAGGCCGATGCCTGCACCATGCAGATGGGCGGAAGCGACCAGTGGGGCAATATCACTGCCGGCGTCGAGCTGATTCGTCGTGCCAGTGGGGGGCATGCTTTTGGCGCGACCTCGCCGCTCGTCACGACGGCCGCCGGCACCAAGTTCGGCAAGACCGAGGCCGGCACCGTCTGGCTCGATGCGGCGCGCACCTCGCCGTTTCGCTTCTATCAGTTCTGGATCAACTGCGCCGACGCAGACGCGGGCCGCTACCTGCGCTTCTTCACCTTCATGTCGCGCGAAGAGATCGAGGCGCTTGATCAGGCCACGGCCGACGAGCCGCACCGTCGCGCCGCCCAGAAGGCCTTGGCCGAAGACGTCACGCGCCGCGTGCATGGCGAGGCCGGGCTGGCCGGTGCCCTGCGTGCGACCGAGGCCCTCTTCGGCGGGTCGCTCGACGGGCTCGCCGCCGATGAGATCGCCGATGTCTTTGCCGAGGTGCCGTCGTCAGTGATTTCTGCGGATGCCCTCTCGGGCGATGCCGGCGCACTGCTCGAGGTACTCGCTTCGACCGATCTGGCGACCTCGAAGGGCGATGCCCGGCGCGCGGTGCAGGGGGGTGGCGTCTATGTAAATGGCACGCGCATCGACGATGCCGACGTGCGTTTGTCGCCTGAAGATGCCATCGAAGGCCGCTTCATCGTGCTGCGCAAAGGGAAGAAGAGCTACCACCTGCTTGAGGTGCGGTAGGCGCTGCGGCGGTGACGGTTGGCGCCGGGACCGCAGTTACCTGCTCCCTCCTGTTGCTGCCGCAACCGTTGGTCGCAGGCGCAGCGTCCCCAGCGCCACCGGCCCGCGGGTCCGCCCGGCCCCCAGCCCACCCCGGAACGACCGCTACGGTTCTCCTGACTCTTCCTGCAGTCCGTCGCGCGCTCGCAGTACCTCATCGGGAATCCCGAACGCGTCGATCAGCAGCTCGGCGTGCTCAGCGACTTCGTGGCAGAGCGCGGTGACCTGGGCGCGCACCGCACGGCTCTTGGCCGGCTCGAAGTAGTTGGCCTCGAGATACCAAGCCGCATCACTCTCGATGCGCTCGAGTGCGTAGAGCGCCGCGAGCGACGCCAACGTCTCTGAAATGCCGGGCGACGGGGCGCGGGCCACAGCGTTGCGCAGGGCAGCATGCACCTGCCGCTCCACGTGAGCGAGGGCGAGCGAGACGAGGTGGTCTTGCACCTCGTTCAGTGCATCAAACGGGTCAATGCCATCATCGATGCGGCGCTTCAGCCGGCGCGCCGCCGATACGGTAAGCCGCTCCTCGCGGTACCGTAGCGCCGCCTCGTGCATGCGTGGGTCACGCAGATGCTCCGGGTCGGTGCGGCGCTGGGCCACCGGATTGGCTTCGGCGACGCGGTGCTGCGCCCGCTCGGCGACATAGCGCACAAGCACGGCGAAGTTGAGGTCGCCCATCTCGGAGCGAAAACGTGTCAGCAGGCCTTTGGCGACCAGCTGCAAAAGCACGACGTTGGCACCCTCAAACGTCGTGAAGATGTCGGCGTCATCGCGCAGTCGTCCGAGTCGGTTGTCGGCACGATAGCCACGTCCACCCATGGCTTCGCGCGACACCTGTACGGTATCGATCGCGTGCCACGAGGTGGCGGCTTTCAGGCCGGCGGCGGCGACCTCGATTTCGCGCAACTCGGTTTCGCGCAAATCAGCCTCGCGGGTCTCGCGCTCACCAGACTCTGACGACCCAGCCTCTGCCACCCCGGCCTCGGCCACCTGCAGCATGACGCGGTCGAAGCGCTCCGTGAGATCACGCACGGCGAAGTGCAGGCCGTACGTCGCAGCGAGCCGCGGCATGAGCGCGCGCCGATGGGTCATGAATTCGAAGATGGGGCGCTCGGGCTGACCGTCGGGGCCGAATTGCCGACGACGCATCGAGTATCGGGTGGCGATGGTCAGCGCCGTCTTGGCCACACTGACCCCGCCCCCCGCGATGCTGATGCGTCCGGCCACCAGGGTGCCGAGCATCGTGAAGAACCGCCGGCCCTCCGACGCGATCGGGCTCACGTAGCAGCCGTCATCGTCGACGCGGCCGAAGCGGTCGAGCAGGTAGTCCCTCGGCACGCGCACCCGATCGAACCAGATGCGCCCGTTGTCGATGCCGTTCAGGCCGACTTTGGCGCCGTTGTCTTCAATACGAATGGCGGGCAGCGACTCGCCAGTCTCGTCGCGCAGCGGCACAACCAGCGCGTGTACACCGTGGTATTCGCCGGCAACCTCGAGCTGCGCAAAGACCACCGCCATGCGGCCGTGCAGTGCGGCGTTACCGATCCACTCCTTGCCCGCTCCGGCATGCGGGGTGTGGATCTCGAACTCGTCGGTGTCGGGCAGATAGCGCGCCCGTGTCTCGAGGTCACGCACATTGGAGCCGTGACCGATCTCGGTCATGGCGTAGGCGCCAGGTAGCGCCAGCGTGCCGATGTCGCGCAGCCAGCGTTGGTGGTGCTTGGCGGTACCCAGCTGGTAGATACTGCCGCCCCACAGCCCGAACTGCACGCCGTACTTCACCATGACCGACAGGTCGCCCAGGCCGAGCGTCTCAAGCACGGCGATCACGCTGCCCGGTGAGCCTCGCCCTCCGAATTCCTGGGGGTAGGCCACAGAGCCAAGCCCTTGAGCGGCGAGCAGCTTCAGCCCTTCAAGCACACGCTCTCGATGCGTCTGCCTCGGCAACTCGGCATCAAAGACGAACGCAGGCTGAGCCAGGAGATTGAGCACTTCGGTCCGCACGTCAGCGTGCGGGGCGGTCAGCATCGCCTCAAGCGTGGCGGCGTCGAAAGCGGGGGGGTCCGACGGCGCGCGCATGATCAGCGATGGGTTTCGACGAGGACCGCTCCCGATGGATGCCCCACGCCAAAACGGGTCGTGGCCTGCCGGGAATCGAGATACCGGATCTCTTTAATGTCGTTGGCGCGAATGTTTCGCAGCGCCGAGACGTCACCGATGCGAAGCCCGTCGAGGTAGCCGGCTACTGCATTGCTCTGACGAAACGAGTCAACGCCTCGTGGCTGCAGCCACATCGGTCGCAGACGTTGAACGATCTCAAATGCGCTCAAGCGGGTCAGCTCGCGCACCTCGTCAGAGGTGATGACGTTGCGGTTTCCAGAATTCGTAGTCGCGCGGGGCGTGCAACCTGACGCGAAGAGCAGGCTCGCCATCAGCAAGGGCGTAATCCGGAATGCGCGCTTTGAGAGGCGTGCGAAACTCTGCGATGAAGCAAGCACGAAACGGTGCATGACGACGGGGAGGGCAGGAAGTTGACAGGCAACGAATGGGCGCCGGGCCTTGCCAATCTTGAAAAAGTCGGCGAAATATCACCATCCGTAGAATTGTTTTACACAAATCCACGGCGATGGTTACAAGTCTGTTCTCGTACGCATTCCGCGGTTTCGAGACTGCTCGTGCTTCAAAGATTTTTCGCGTCTCGCGCGCGAGCGCGAATTCACGTGTCCCTGTTGTACAAGGGATCCGAATCTTTGCGGCGCGGGAAAACCCCCCCGGTCCATTTGGGCCAAATTCTTCAAGCACTACGGAGGATCGATGAACTTGTTTCGTCGGATAGTCGCCGTTGCGACCTTTGCGGTCCCGGTGCTGTTCGCGGCCCCCATGGCTGCGCAGCAGACGGGTACTGTGACGGGTCAGGTAACGGACGCCACGAACGGTGCGCCCCTGGCGGGCGTGCAGATGGTGGTTGAGGGCACCAATGTTGGCGCCCTGACCAACCAGGAAGGTCGTTATCTCATTACGCGCGTGCCGCTCGGCGCTCAGTCGATCCGCGCAGTGATCCTTGGCTACAGCCAGGCTTCACAGTCGGTCAACGTGACCGCTGGCCAGCCGGTGGTGGCCGACTTCCAGCTCGAGACCACCGCAGTCAACCTCGAGGCCATCGTGGTTAGCGCCGCGACGGGCCGCGAGCAGCGTCTGCGTGAGGTCGGTACCAAGGTCGGTACGATCGAGGTTGAAGACGTGAACCCGGCGCAGGTCACGAGCGTGGCTGACGTTCTGGGTGGTCGCGTCGAGGGCGTCATGATGCAGGACGTCAACGGCACGACCGGTACGTCGCAGCGCATTCGTATTCGCGGTTCCAACTCGCTGTCGTTGTCCAATGAGCCGCTCGTCTTCGTCGATGGCGTGCAGATCAACAACAGCTTCGGCGGCTTCGGCGTCGGGGGTCAGGAGCCCAACCGGCTGAATGACATCAACCCCAATGACATCGCCAACATCGAGATCATCAAGGGGCCTGCAGCGTCTGCCCAGTACGGCACTGCGGCGGCCAACGGTGTGATCCTGATCACGACCAAGCGTGGTGCCCCGGGGTCGACGCAGTGGGAGTTCTTCGCCGAGACCGGTGAGCTTGAAGACATCACGACCTACCCGGCCAACTGGGCGTCATATGAGGCCACCGATCCGAGCGCCCCGCTCTTCGCGGCTTCAGGTGCTCTTAACACGGCTGCCTATGGCTACTGCCCGAACTGGGCGGCGGGTGAGGGCCTGTGCCGTCAGGATGGCACCATCTCGTTCAACACGCTGATGGACCCGCGCACCCGCATGTACACGACGGGTTCGCGCAATCGTTACGGCGCGTCGGTTCGCGGCGGTAACGATGCGATTCGCTTTTTCTTCTCGGGTCAGTTCGAAGACGAGACGGGCATCATCTCGTACAACACCCAAGAGAAGACCAACATTCGCGCCAATATCGACGCGAAGCTGGCTGAGACGGTCGATGCGTCGGTTTCGGTGGGCTACACCAACTCGACGCTGGGCCTGAACAGCAATGACAACTCGATCTTCAGCCCCCTGATTCAGGGCCTGCTGGGACTGCCGTTCTATCTGCAGCCCAACGACGACGGGTCGATCAATGCGTCAAACTACGGCTTCGGCTTCACGCTCGAAGACCTGGCGAACCTGATCGCGTTTCAGGACACCGATCGCTTTACCTCGAGCGCGACGCTTCGCTGGCGTCCGACGACCTGGCTGTCGTTCAACGCCAACGGCGGGCTCGACATCGCCAACCTGCACGACTACGAGACGTTGCAGCCGGGCAAGCTGCCGATCGCCGTCTCGTACGCGCGCGGCTACCGTGAGTCGCAGCGCTCGACGGCCATCAACTACACGGCCATTTTCTCGAGCTTGAGCACGTTCCAGCTGACTGATGATCTTGTGTCAAACACGACGCTCGGCTTGAACTACACGCAGGAAACCCGTCGCAATACCTCCTGCTACGGTTCGTCGCTCGTGCCGGGAACGGCGTCGTGCGGCACGACCGCTTCGCTGTTCTCGGTCGACGAAGACTTCTTCGAGGTCAAGACGGCCGGTATGTATGCGCAGCAGGAACTTGCTTGGCGCGACCGCGTCTTTGTCAACGCGGGCGTGCGTGGTGACAACAGCTCGACGTTCGGTTCCGACCTCGGCTTCCAGTACTTCCCGTCAGCCAGCCTTTCGTGGGTGCTGAGCGACGAGGAGTTCTTCCCGGACTTCAGCTTCCTCTCGGCCTTCCGTGTGCGTACGGCGTGGGGTCGTTCGGGTCTGCGCCCCGGCTTCCGTCAGGCGGTGACGCTGTTCTCGCCGACCACGGTGGCCGTTGATGGCAGTGACCAGCCGGGTGTTGCCCTGTCGGTGACGGGTAACGACCTGCTCAAGCAGGAGACCACGACCGAGGTTGAGTTCGGCTTCGACGCCGGCCTCTTCGGTGACCGTCTCTCGCTCGACTTCACGTATTACGACAAGGAGTCGAAAGACGCGCTGATCAGCCGCCGTCTGCCGGGCTCGCTGGGACTTACCACCTCGGTTCTTCAGAACCTCGGTGCCATTCGCAACTGGGGTACGGAGCTGTCGCTGCGCCTTGACGTCATTCAGAACGATCTGGTCGGCCTGAACCTTGGGTTCAACAACACGACCGTGAACAACGAGGTCGTGGAGCTCGGTGACGGCGTTGAAGACATCATCTTCAACCGCGGTCTCCAGCGTCACAAGGAAGGCTACTCAGCCGGTTCGTTCTTCCAGCGCAGGGTCAACTACGCTGACGCCAACGGCGACGGCAAGCTTGGCCGTAACGAGGTTTCGCTCGGTGAAGAGGAGTTCATCGGTGTCGCGATCCCGAAGTGGCAGCGCTCGATCTTCGCCGATCTGCGCCTGCTCGACTTCATCACGGTGTCGACGCTGTTCGAGGGCCGTGGTGGACACTTCACGGGTAACGACTCCGAGGCGTTCCGCTGTGGCTGGAGCTCGTCGCGTGGCTGCCGTGCGGTGGCCGATCCGACGGCTTCGCTCGACATGCAGGCTGCCTACATCGCCGACCGCTTCCTGGGTTCGGCTGCGCTCTTCGTGGAGTCGGCCGACTTCTGGCGTTGGCGTGAGCTCTCGGTCGCGATCAGCGTGCCCGAGTCGCTCAGCGATCGTTACAGCCAGTTGCGTGGCCTGCGTCTGACGCTGGCCGGCCGCAACTTGGCGACCTTCACGGACTACACGGGTCTCGACCCGGAGACCGTTGAGGGTGGTGGTAACGCCAACTTCAGCCAGAGCGAGTTCAACACACAGCCGCCGGTTCGGTATTTCATGATCCGGTTTGACTATTCCTTCTGAGGCGAAAGGGAAAATCCATGAAGATGATCTCTGAATCCTCTCGCCTTGTGCGTGGCGCTGGAGTGTTCCTGCTCGCGTCGTCGCTGGTCTTGGCCGGCTGCGACACCGAGGAACTGCTTCAGGTGTCTGACCCTGATACGGTGAACCCGGGAACCCTTCAGGATCCCGACCTCATCGACATCGTGGTCACGGGCGCCATCGGCGAGTTCACGTCGGGCTATTCATCGGGTGATAGCTACATCACCGTGACGGCCCTCTTGTCAGACGAGTTCTTCTCGTCAGGTACGTTCACTACCCGTACGGCTACCGACCGTCGCGAGCAGTTTTCTGCGGCCAACGGCAATACGTCGGACGGTTCGTACATCAACTTCCAGCAGGCTCGCCGTGCGCTGAAAGACGCTGCCGCTCAGGTGGCTGACGTGCTCGGTACGAGCGATGCTGCCTACGGACGCCTCAAGGCGCTCGAGGGCTACACCTACGTTGCGCTGGCCGAGGGCTGGTGCAGCTCGATCCCGATCTCAAACGTGGGTGAGACCGGTGAGTTCGAGTACGGGCAGCCCACTACGACGGCTTCGTTGCTGTCTGAGGCTGTAGTCCGGTTCGACGAGTCGATCGCCGCAGGTGGTCCGTATGCCAGTCTCGGTGCAGTCGGTAAGGGCCGTGCGCTGCTCAGCGCCGGCAACTACGCGGGTGCGGCTTCGGCCGTGGCTGCGGTTCCGACCAGCTACGTCTACTTCATCAACCACTCCGATAATGCTGTGAACAATCCGATTTACAGCTTGCAGGAGAACGGTCGCTACTCGATCAGTGACTTCGAGGGTGGAAACGAGACGGGTCTCGGCTTCCGCTCCGCCGCCGATCCGCGCGTGCAGTTTGTGCTGGATCCGGCCGGTGGTTTCGATCCGAACTACGCGCTCTACAAGAGCTCGAAGTACACGTCGTTTGCGGCGCCGGTGGTGTTGGCGTCGGGCGTCGAGGCTCGCCTGATCGAGGCCGAGGCCGCGTTGGCTGCCAATCAGCCGGCCCAGATGCTGGCCAAGCTGAACGACCTGCGTGCCAACGTTGCGACGCTCATGGCTGGGCTGCAGCCGGGCTATGCGTCGTCGGGTACGCTCGATCCGCTCGCCGATCCAGGCGATGCGGCGGGCCGTCGCGACCTGCTCTTCCAGGAGCGCGCCTTCTGGCTGTTCCTGACGGGTCAGCGTCTGTCGGACCTGCGCCGTCTCGTGCGTGACTACGGTCTCTCGCAGGCCGCCGTCTACCCGAGCGGTACGTACCACAAGGGTGGTGATCATGGCGTTGATGTCGTGTTCGAGGTTGACTTCGATGAAGCCAACAACCCGAATTACGAACTCACCATGTGCAACGTGGAGTCCGTCAGCTGACGTGACGCAGCGTCCTCGGGTCTGACCTGAGGGATGAATGCGGGGGTGTCGACTTCGGTCGGCGCCCCCGTTTTCTTTGTAGCTTGCTGAAGCAATTTCTCCAACCGGAATTCAGCCAATGAGCCATCCTCTGGTGGGCATCGTGATGGGCTCCCGCTCGGACTGGGACACGATGCAGGGTGCAGCCGAGACGCTTGAGACGCTCAAGGTGCCGCATGAGGTGCGCGTGGTGTCGGCGCATCGCACCCCCGACCTGCTCTTCGACTACGCGCAGCAGGCCGAGGAGCGCGGCATCCAGGTCATCATTGCGGGTGCAGGGGGCGCGGCCCACCTGCCGGGCATGCTGGCGGCCAAGACGGTGGTGCCGGTGCTGGGGGTGCCGGTGCAGTCACGTGCGCTCAACGGGCTCGACTCGCTGCTGTCGATCGTCCAGATGCCGGCTGGGGTGCCCGTGGGCACGCTGGCCATTGGCGGAGCGGGCGCCGTCAATGCGGCCCTCTTTGCAGCCCAGATGCTGGGTGCCGCACACCCCGAGATTCGGGAGGCAGTGCGAGGATTTCGCGCCCGTCGCACCGAGCAGGTCTTGGCCGATCCTGACCCGAGGTTGCCGCGTCCATGACGGGGGTCGAGCACCTCGCGGCCCCGATGGCAGGGTCGGTTCGCACGATCGGCATTCTCGGCGGAGGTCAGTTGGGGCGCATGCTGGCGCTCGCCGGTCGGCCTCTGGGGTTTCAGTTCTGCTTTCTGGAGCCGGGCGAGCAGCCTCCCGTCACCGGCCTTGGCGACATTATCGGGGGCGCCTACGACGACCCGGCGGCGGTTGAAGCGTTTGCCCGTCAGGTCGATGTGGTGACCTGGGAGTTTGAGAACGTGCCCGACGCGACGGCGGCTACGCTCGCCGAGCGGCTACCGGTGTATCCGCCGCCTGCTGCCCTGCGCTTCGCACGTGATCGTGTCAATGAAAAAAAGGGCTTTGGTCGGCTCGGCATTCCCTGCGCCCCATGGCGCGCGGTGAACTCGCGTGATGAGCTGGTGCGGGCGGTTGAAGAGCTCGGTACGCCCGCGGTGCTCAAGACCTGCCAACTGGGCTACGACGGCAAGGGACAAGCGGTGATCAAGCGCGCTGCTGATGTCGATGAAGCCTGGGCACAGCTGGGAGGCGTGCCGCTCGTGCTTGAGGCCTTCGTGCCCTTTGAGCGTGAGCTGTCGATCGTTGCCGCGCGGGGGCGAGATGGTGCCTTTGTCGCCTACCCTTTGGTGGAAAACACGCACCGGGGTGGGGTGCTGGTGCACACACA
>CAYVPD010000008.1:0-21096 GCA_964453545.1 uncultured Gemmatimonadaceae bacterium | reverse complement strand
CTTCACCAGCACTGATCGTGAGGGTGCCGGTGGCCGACGTCGGGGTCGCGCTTGCGATCACCTGACCACCCAGCCGGATCTGCACGGCCACAGGTTCGGCGTGATCATCATCGTGATCGGTGATGCCATCGTCGCAGCCCGCGGTTGCAAGAACGGCCACGGCGGTGAGCATGAACGGAAAGCGGAATCGAGTAGAGAAATTCACTGGGGTATCCTCAGAAATATGATTTCCATGATGGCATGCCCGCGTCAGTAGACGACGCGGTAGACGAGGCTGACGCCCCGGCCCGCTTCGGGCATGATCTGCTTTGTACGAGATAGGTGATTGCGATAGATGCGATCGGTCAGGTTGTCGAAACGCAGGGTCAGCGTGTGCAGGCGCCCCGAAACCACCCGCCGAAAACCGGCGGCCAGCCCGACTACGGCGTAGCCTGCAGTGGGAGTCTCAAATTCGCCCAGGCGGTCCTGCCGATCAGCCCAGCGCACTTCAGTGCCGAAAAAGCCCCGCGTGTCTTCCCAACGCAGTTCAACACGCCCGTTCAGCGGGGGGATCAGGGGCAGGGGCTCGTCGGTGTCGCGAATGGTGCCGCGCACGTAGTTCACCCCGGTCTCGGCAATCAGCTGCTCCGTGAGGGCAACGGTCAGCCCACCCTCAAAACCGCTCATGAGGGCGTTGGCACTTGTGAACTGAAAGATCGGGAGTTGCACCCGGCTGATTTCGCCGGTGTCTTGCGAGTACATGTACCCGTCGATGGCATTGCGAAATGCCGCGAACTCTCCCTTCACACGATCCCGGTCCAGGCGCAGGAACAGGTCGATGCCTGTTCCGATTTCCGTGCCGAGGTCGGGGTTTCCGACTTCAAAAATGTACGACGCCAGATGCGGGCCCTCAGAGTACAGCTCGTTGACGTCAGGTGCGCGAAATGCGCGCGCCACGCTGACGCCCAAAGACACACCCTGTCCGGCTTCGATCAACGCGCCCAATGACCCGCTGAACGCGTCAAAGGTGCGATCTCGCACGTTGCCGATATCGCTGTCCGGATCGGGCCGCAGCACATCGGCGTGCACGCGGTCCCATCGCACCCCTCCTTCAAGGGTGAAGCGCTCAAACACGATCTCTTCAAAGGCGAAGAGCGAGCCGGTCCAGCGACGGGTATCTGGCGTTGCAAGTGACCCTCCAAACGCGAAGTCTTCAAACTGAAGACGTGCCCCCAGCGTTCCAGTGGTGAAGGGCCCCAAAGCTCCATGACGGGCGCGCACCTCGCCCGCCGACGTATTGAGTGCGTACTGCGTTCCTACAATGCCACCGCCTTCAAGCTCTTGGTGGCGGTAGCGCGTGTGCATGACCTGAGATTCGACCTGTTCAAAGAGGCCGACGTCGCGCAACAAGGCCTCGCCCCGCAAGGCATGGCGGCGCATCTCGATGTTCACGCCCGTGGGGTGTGCTCCGACAAATCCTCCGGGAATCCCATAGTCATTGGAGTACCAGCGATAGGCACCGCCGACATGGCCACGTTCGTCGACCCATGAGGCCCCCGCGCCGAGGTTGCCCGTGGTAATGCCCGTATTCTCGAGATCGCCAGCGGGCGTCGCGAGATTCGAGGCATCACGCAGGCTGCCCTCGAAGCGCAGGCCGAGGTGTTCGCCGAAACCGTAGAGCAGTGAGCCTGCTCCGACGACCCCGTTGTTCACCGTCTCGGTCTGCATGCGCAGGTCGCCGTGCGGCTGATGATGCACGGAGCGCGGCACCTCTTCGCGAATTACATTGACCACACCGCCCAGCGCCTGACTGCCGTAGAGCAGTGCCGAAGGCCCACGTACGACTTCGATGCGTGAGGCCCCCGCGGGGTCGACGGCCGTGGCGTGATCGGTCGACACCGCTGAGACGTCGCCGACCCGCTGGCCATCTTCGAGCATCAGCACCCGGTCACCCCCCAGCCCGCGAATCACAGGTCGAGCCGAGGCCGGGCCCATCGTGACCTGCGCCATGCCGGGCTGATTGGCCAAGCTCGCGGCTACCGTAGTTTCCAGACGACGCGCCAGTTCCTGGCCTGACAGCACGTCAACGGGGCGCAGCACCCGGGTCAGGGCGCGGGCAGATCCGGTTCCGGTCACAACAAAGCCCTGCACGTCGATGGCCGACGGCGTAAGCACAAAGTCGACGGTCACGACCTCACCGGCCCGCACCTCGAAAGCACGCGTCGCCGTCGCGTAGCCGATTCGCTCAGCAACGAGCGTGTGAAGCCCCTCAGGCAGGCGCTCCATGTGCCAGGTGCCGTCATCGTGCGAAAACTCGAGGCGTTGCAGGGCGGGAATGCGCACCACCACCCCGGCCAACGGCGTGCCGGACGCGTCGCGAACCGTGCCCTCGACACCACTTCCGTGTGATGTGTCTTGGGCTGCAACTGCCGTAGGACGTACAGCACCCCCCAGCAGTGCCAGCATCGGCACCAGCACCAGCAGAGCCGGCAACAGGCGACGAGGGGCACGACCGGTCCTGAGCCTCGCGCTGCGAACAGGCGAGGCAAGCACGGCAGGCAGTTTCAGGAACCGCACTTCACCAGACATGGGGGGTTTTGGGGCTGAGGGCTGCAGACGAACGGGTGGACCGCGCGTGGTGCGAGGCGGCCTCCCGAGGGTGAATCGGCGAGATCAAGCGCCCACTGGAGCGCAAGAAACTCGCCAGCTCTGAGGCAGGTCAGCCCCGGGGAGGTGCCCGGGACGGGGGAAGGCGGCGGCCCTGCAGGCCCGTGGGCACAACAATGCCCGAGGCACTGTCAGCAACCCGGGTCTCCGAGGCTGCTGAAACGCGGGCGACTTCGCTTGCCGTTGTTGCCGGCACGACCAGGGTTCGACACACGAGGCACTGCGAGTGGTCGTCGTCGGGGTCGCACTCGGTTCTGGCATCACCGATGCACTGGTGTGGCGTATGAGCCCCACCCGGCAGCGATGTCTCAAACGCGATGACGTGATCCGGAGTCGTCGCGGTATGCTCCCCCTGTCGGTGGGCTGCGTCGACAAACGGCGAGCCCAAAGCCATGACCAGCTGCAGCGCGAGCAGCAGCAGGCCCGGAAGCAAAGCGACCTTGCGGTCGCGCGAGAGAGGGGAAGTCGTCGTCACCCTTTATTGATAGACCGTTCTTGAAACCGGTGCAAGGCGCACCCGCTCAAACCCAGCAGTCGATCGCGGGGGGACCGAACCAATGCCCCATGGGTACCGTTTGCCCGCTTTTCATTGCCGCATTCTGCTCCACTCTGGCGCCCAATCGCTGGAGCTACTGCCATGCCAAACGTACGAGTCACCCGGCGGGTTCACTGGAACTCCGCCCACCGCATCTACCGACCTGACTGGTCAGACGAGCACAACGCCGAGGTCTTTGGGGCGTGCAGCAATCCGCATTGGCACGGGCACAACTACGAAATGGATGTGACCGTCTCGGGCGAGATCGATCCTGAGACGGGCTACGTGCTCGACTTGAAGGCGCTGAAAGATGCCGTAGAGCGGTGGGTGATCGGCGACCTCGACCACCGCAACCTCAATGTCGAGGTGTCTTGGCTTCAGGGTGTGATCCCGACGACCGAAAACCTTGTCGTCGCCATCTGGAATCGGCTGGCCGAACAGCTGCCAGACTCCGTGTCTCTCGAGCGCCTTGTACTATGGGAGACACCTCGCAACTCTGCTGAATACACCGGGGAGGCATCCCCAGAATCTGATGGCGCCACGCCATTGAAGGAGCTCTGATGAGCACGAGCCCAACCCGCATCGATCTGAGTACAGTGCCCTATGCCGACCTGGTCGCTGAGACGATTCGCCGCCTCGGTGATGACCCGGAGCGCGATGGCATGATGGATACGCCCATGCGTGTGGAAAAGGCCATGCGTTTTTTGACGCGGGGCTACCATATCACGCCCGAAGAAGCGATCGGGGGCGCGCTCTTTGAGGAGCGCCATCACAACATGGTGCTGGTCAAAGACATCGAGATGTACTCGATGTGTGAACACCACATGTTGCCGTTTTTCGGCAAAGTGCACATCGCCTACATTCCCGACGGTCAGATCATGGGCCTGTCCAAGGCAGCCCGGCTGGTCGAGGTGTTCAGCCGCCGCTTTCAGGTTCAGGAGCGGCTGACCGAAGAAATCGCGCAGGCTCTGTGGGATGTCGTGCGGCCGCAGGGCGTGGGCGTGATTATCGAGGCGCACCACCTCTGCATGATGATGCGGGGTGTCGAGAAGCAGAACTCAGTGACGATCACGTCGGCCATGCGCGGGGCGTTTCTCGAGCATGATGCCACGCGTGACGAGTTCCTGCGCCTCTCCATGGCGATGCACCGCCCGCTGCGATGACCGACCAGGGCGGTTCCGAGTTGACGGGGCGGCACGTGTTGGTGACCGGCGGGAGCAAGGGCATCGGCCGGGCCGTGGTCGAGGCCCTCGTCGAGGCCGGCGCCGCGGTGCATGTGCTCGCGCGTGATCCGTCGCCGGTCGCTGCATTGGTGCGGGGCAGTGGGGGCGAGGTATGGCCGGCTGACCTCACCGATGACGAGGCGGTCTGGACCGCGCTCGATGGCCTGCGAGACCGGTTCGGTGGCGCCCCTTGGGCCGTCGTGAACTGCGCGGGGGCATTTGGCGTCGCACCGCTGGCTGAGACCTCGGTCCAGCTGTTTGACCGGCTGATGAGCGTCAACCTGCGGGGCAGCTTTCTCGTGCTGCGGGCCCTGCTCCCCGATCTGCTGGAGCGCGGCAGCGGACGCATCGTCAATGTGGGCTCCGTCGCAGGGCGGCGGGCGTTTCCCGGCAATGGTGCCTATTCGGCGTCGAAGTTTGGGCTGCGCGGCCTGCATGAAGTGCTGCTTGAAGAAATTCGCGGTACCGGCGTGAGTGCAACGTTGCTCGAGCCCGCGGCAACTGACACGCCGCTGTGGGATCCGCTGGACCCCGACCACGATCCGAACCTGCCAGCGCGTGCGGCGATGCTGCAGGCTGCCGATGTGGCGCGCGGCGTTATCTTCGTGCTGACGCGGCCCGACGAGGTCGCGATTCCATTGCTCCAGATCGAACGAGGTTGAAGTAGCTCGCCATGTACACGGTCAGCTCGCAGGCCCATTACGATGCGGCTCATTTTCTCAAGAACTACGAAGGCAAGTGCAACCAGCTGCACGGTCACCGCTACGTCGTGGAGGCCGCGGTTCAGGTCGCCGAGCTCGACAAGGCGGGCATTGCATTTGACTTCACCGACCTCAAGCGCGAGTTGCGTGCGCTGGCCGAGCGGTTGGATCACACCAACCTCAACGAGCTGCCGGAATTCAAAGACCTCGAGACCAGTGCCGAAAATCAGGCGCGCTGGTTCTATGACGAGCTGAAGCGACGTCTGCCGGCGCACATCGCTGAGGGCCTGCTCTACGCCCGCATCTGGGAAACCCCGACGCAATGGGCGCAGTATGGCCCCGTGCCGGCGTGGGCCCCTGCGCACCGCTCACCGGCAATCAGCGAAGGGGGCTGAGGCGGTGCATCTGGTCCTGACCGACCGGCTCACCTGCGTACGCTGTGGTCCGACGTTTGGCCTGATCTTATTGGCCGATGAGCTGCAAGAGCGTCGGGTCATCAGAGGATCCCTGGGCTGCCCCAACTGCCGTGAACGCTACGAGATCGAGGCGGGGTTTGCCGATCTGCGGGTCGCTCCGAAGCATGAGTTGACTCCGCGGGCCGGGAGTTGGCCCCAGGCGGGCGCACCCGGTGAGGGGGGCGATGCTGGCGTCGAGGCCGGGGTCGAGGCCGCAACCCTCCGGCAGCTGCTGGGCATGGGTGAGGGGCCCGGCTTCACGCTCTTGGTCGGACGTGCGGCGGCCTGGGCTGCGCGTTTGGCCCAGGGGCTCCCCGATGGCGCCGAGGTTGTAGCGCTCGACGAGGCGGCGCGCTCGTGGCCTGAGCAGCCTGGCATCAGTCGCCTCGTGGCGGGTCCCGGCATGCCCTTCTTCAGTCAGACCGTGCGTGGCGTATTGCTGCACGGGGCTGATAGCTGGTACCAAGATCTTGCAGAAGCCGCTCGTGTGCTGGCGCCGCGGCATCGAGTCGTGGTGCTCGACGCACCCGACGACGCGGCTGATCGCCTTGCTGCGGCCGGGTTGCAGGGGGCCGTGAGGTCCGGCCGCCTGGCGGCTGTGGCGCGGTAGCTCGATCCACTGTCTGCTGGCGTCTTCAATGCGTTGCGCCGGTTTCACACCGTGCATAGCTTCAGCAAGGCCAGAGCGCCCCGAAAGTGCCTTCTTCCCGGTGTTGTAGCGCGTCATGTCTCTGTGGAACAAACTCTTCGGCTCGACCGCTGATGCGGGTCAGGTCGACTACTACCTTGAGGGGCTTGAGCTGCTCAAGGATGGCAAGTTCCATGATGCCCTGACGTCATTTCGGCTTGCCCTGCGCGAGTCGCCGGGTGATCCGGTCGTCTTACAGCAGATTGCGATCACCTACACCCGCATCGGCATGGCCGAAGAGGCAGCCAAGACCTACCGGCACGTGCTCAAGAACGACCCCGACGCACCCGGTGCACATTACGGTCTGGCCTTTTTGTACCTGCGTTCGGGACACACCGAAGAAGGTGTGCATCATTTGCGCTCCTTTCTCGAAAACGCGCCTCATGCAGCCGACGCGGGCGAGCATATCGCTCATGCTCGAGCCACGCTTTCGCAGCTGACGGGCGAGACGTTCAACGTGCCCCAAGGGTCGTTCGAAGGCTGACGCGCCGCATCTGCCGGCAGACACGGAGTAGAGATCGATGTCGACGCGAGAAGTCGTTCTGCGATGGACCGGTGAAGGTGATGCGTTCACAGGCGGGGTAGAGGGCGGCGTTCAGATTCCCATCGACGGTGGGCGAGCGTCAGGTCCGTCGCCGATGGACGCGCTGCTGCTCGCGGTCGCCGGCTGCATGGGTGTCGATGTGCTCATGATTCTCCAGAAGGGCCGGGTGCCGCTCACCGCGATGGATGTCGTCGTCTCGGGTGACCGTGCAGAAGACCCTCCGCGCCGCTTCACCACGCTGCGGCTCACCTATCGACTCAGTGGGCCTGAGGCCGGGCACGAAGATCGAATCGAGCGAGCGATCGCGCTTTCACGCGACAAGTATTGCAGCGTACTGCACACCCTCAGAGACGAACTGGACCTGACCATCGACTACATACGGGCCTAGTCACAGCCTCCCCTCCCTCCCTTCCGGTGATCCATGGCTACTCGTACGTATGCAGCTCTGGATGGCGACCTGCCCCAGGGCACCCTGTGTGATCTGTTCCTGCAGTCGGTCGAGCAGCACGGCAGCGCACCGGCCTTCCGACGTTTTACGGGCCAGGGTGATGCCACAGTCGACCTCAGCTACAACGAGGCCCTTGAGATCGTGCGGGCCGTATCGGGCGGTTTGCGTGCGCTCGGGTTGCAGCCCGGTGACCGTGCCGCACTCCTGTCCGAAAACCGCCCGGAGTGGGCTTTGGCCGACTACGGATGCCTGCTCTCGCGTGTCGTTGATGTTCCGGTCTACAACACGCTGATCGCCTCTCAGGTCGCCTACATTTTGGGCGATGCGGGCGTCCGTTTGGTGTTTGCGTCAGACTCGACCCAAGTGCGCAAGGCGCTCGAGGCCGCATCTGAAGCCGAGATCGACCTCAAGGTCGTCGCATTTGAAGAACGGGATCTGCCAGATGACGATCGTGTGATCACGTGGCAGGCGCTGCTCGAGCTGGGGCGTGAAACGCTGGGTGACGAGCCCATGGAGACCTTCCTTCAGCGGGCGCGCAGTGTCGCTCCCG
Source organism: uncultured Gemmatimonadaceae bacterium (assembly GCA_964453545.1). GTDB lineage: Bacteria > Gemmatimonadota > Gemmatimonadetes > Longimicrobiales > Gaopeijiaceae > Gaopeijia. The sequence continues at coordinate 13,306 of CAYVPD010000008.1, read as the reverse complement.
ACGACCTCGCCACCTTGCTCTACACGTCGGGCACCACGGGCAACCCCAAGGGCGTGATGCTCTCGCATTACAACCTGTTTTCCAACGTGCAGGCCTCGAGTCAGGTTCTGGAGATCCGCAGGGGTGACGTGACGCTCAGCTTCTTGCCGCTCAGCCATGTCTTTCAGCGCATGGTCGACTACCTGCTGCTGTGGCGGGGCTGCTGCATCGCCTATGCACGCGACATTCTCAACGTGGCCGAAGACCTCAAAGTCATTCGCCCGACGGTGGTGGTCTCGGTGCCGCGACTGTATGAGAAGGTCTACAACAAGGTCATGGACGCGAAGGGCACGCGGGCGAAGCTGTTGAGCTGGGCGACGCGCGTTGGCCGTGCCTACACTGAGGCCCGACTCAGTGGACGCTCCCCCGGCTTCGGCATCGCGCTGCAACGTGCGATTGCCGATCGTCTGGTCTTTCGCAAGGTACGCGGCGCCGTCGGCGGACGCCTGCGCTGGTTTATCAGCGGGGGTGCGCCCCTTGAGCCCGACATCGCTCTGTTTTTTCACTCCGTCGGCCTCCCCATTCTCGAAGGCTACGGTCTGACCGAGACCAGCCCCGTGACCAACGTGAACCGAGCCGGCAAGGTGCGCCTCGGAACCGTCGGGCCTCCGGTGCCGGGCACCGAGATTCGCATTGCTGATGACGGCGAGATTCTCGTGCGTGGCCCGCAGGTCATGAAGGGCTATTACAACAATCCCAAGGCCACCGCTGAGGTGATTGATCCCGATGGCTGGTTTCACACGGGTGATATCGGAGAGCTCACCGACGAGGGATGCCTGCGCATCACCGATCGCAAGAAGGACATCATCGTGACTGCGGGGGGCAAGAACATCGCGCCGCAGCCCATCGAAAACCGGCTCAAGACCAATGCGTTTATCGAGCAGGTGGTCATGGTGGGCGACAAGCGAAAGTTTCCTGCGCTGCTCGCCGTGCCCGACTTCGTGCAGCTTGAGGCCTGGGCCAAGACGCAGGGGGTGCCGCAGGGCGATCGTGAAGCCCTGCTGCAAGACGCTCGTGTTCAGCAGCACCTGTGGCGTGAAGTCAACGAGCACCTCGGAGCGCTTTCGAGCTTCGAGCGGCCCAAGAAGCTGGGACTGCTGGCCGAAGAATTCAGCATCGCCGACGGTACCCTCACGCCGAGCATGAAGGTGCGTCGGCGCGTCGTGCAGGACCGATTTCGCGAGCTGATCGACCGCTTCTACGATGAGGCCAATCACGACCGCGAAGTGCTGACCCCGTGATTTGCGTCGTGCTCGTGAGCGCGCCGGCCGGAGCCCCGGCAAGGGAGCTGGCGCGCGAGCTGGTTGAACGACGGCACGCAGCATGCGTCAGCGTGATTCCCGGCGTGCACTCCGTGTATCGCTGGCAAGGCAAAGTTGAAGAGGCGGCTGAAGACCTGTTGGTCATCAAGACACACAGGTCTGCCATTGAACGGCTTGAAGCGGTAACGTTGGAGCTTCATCCGTACGACGTTCCGGAGTTTATCGTACTTGATATTGATCAGGGCCTGCCGCCTTACCTTCAGTGGGTGGCTGACCAAGTGCTGGGAGAGTCGGAGTGACTGCAAGCGGTAATGAATCGGGCGATCTGCCTGATTTCGAGGGGTTGCTGGAGACCTCGTCGAGAGACAAAGAGTCGAAACAGGCCTGGCTGGCGGCCGTGGCTACGGCTCGAAAGATTGCGGCCAACGGTCAGCCTCAGCGAGCGGTGGGTGAGCTCGAGACGATCGCTGATGAGGCCGCGCACGAGCCCGACGTGCTGATTGCGGTGGCTGATGCCTTCGGGGCTTTGGCACGTTTTGAGGCTGCGGAGCGGGCCTTGGAGCGCGCGACGCGGATCGGTTCAGATGCAGACGCCCTGCGCACGGCCCGGGGTGTGCTGTTCTTCCGTCGCGGGCTGTACAACGAGGCCGATGCAGAGCTCGCTGAGATCTGTCTGCGTCACCCGCAGAATGGCACGGCACACTACTATCGCGGCGAGGCGCTGAGCCGCCTCGGACGGGTTGATGAGGCGATCGACTGCCTGCAGGTCGCGATTGCGGTTGAGCCGCAAGATCCGCGGGCGTACAACAGCCTCGGTCGCCTGTACGATCGCAAGGGGCGTCCCGATGCGGCGGCAGCGATGTATCGAACGGTTCGCGAGCTCGGGGGTTCTTGATCGCAGGTTGGTGGGAACCCCGCGGCGCTGCAGGTTTACCGGGGTCTTCGTCTAGTTCATATTGCGGCTGGTTTACACCTTTTTCTTTTTTGGAGCGGTCGTCATGGGAGATCTCGTTCCCGGCGGTTACACTCTCATACACTTCGTCTTCTGGACCCTGATTGCGATGATCGCTGTCGGCACCAACGCCGTCGCCATCATGCTGACGTTCGGATTCAACATTCTCTTGTTGGAGACGTTCAAGAAGGAGAAGTGATCTGAGTCTCGTCACACAGATCATTGTCGGCATCGGGGCCGTTGCCCTCGGAGTATGGCTGGGTTTGCCCGGTCGCTTCGAGCAGTCGGCCGATGATGTCGAGCAGTTGATGGGGCGCGGGGGCTCACGCCGGCGCCGAGTGAAGCGGCATTTCACGCCCCTGGACTGGCTTCGCAAAGACCGCCGCGCCAGTGACCGCCGCGTCGAAGACAACCGGCGGCGTTTTCGCACCGCCGCACCCGATCGAGACGAAGACTAGCTCGCTGGTCAGAGCCTGACCCTGCTTAAGCGAACAGCCGGTCGACCGCTACGAGCAGCACGCCGATAATCGCGCCGAGCAGGTACCCGAGGCGCACGATGATGCGCAGCTCCCGTTCCGTTACGCGACGAACCAGTTCTTCGAGCTTTGGCGTCGGAAACTCGAGCACCTTGGTCTCGACACGTTTGGCCACGTTCAGCTGTTCGATCACGCGCGGCACTTGGGTCTGAAGCCAGTTCCACAGCACCGGGGCCACCTCGCGCTCGATGCTTGTTGCACTGCCCTGAGGCAACCATGTCGAGGGCGTACCGATCCGCCGGTCGAGAAGCGTGTCGGCGAGGTGATGGCCCAGGTCTCGCAGAAGTTGTGAGGCCGCGGTACTGCGAAGTACTTCGGCGAGCCAGCGGGCGATCTCTTCACGGGGCATACGCTCAAGCACGTCGCGCCATGTTCTGCCCCCGGCGCTCTCGAGCGCGCTTCGCAGCCGGTCGGCGACAAACGCCCGTGTCTGTGGGTCACCGGCCATTGTGATCAGCCAGTCGGCCAAGGTGTTGCGCGCATCAACGACTGAGGCTGATTCAGGGCCACCAAGCACGGCTCGAACGGGCCGCCGCAGAAAGTCGACGATGGCCTCGTTGACGCCTCTGGCCATCGCGGCCTGCACTTCGGGGTCGCGCAGCATCTCGCTCACACGAACTGAGCCTTCGTCCTTGATCGTCTCGAAGAGTCGATCGAGGGTGTCGTCGGTCACGACCAAACGGGCCACGACCCGTTGGTGAAAGCGCAGATCTTTGAGCAGCCGCTCGAACAGCTCACGCAGGGTCGACTCAAACCGGCTTCGGGCCGCCGGATCGTCGAGCAGGCGGCTCAGACGCTCGATGGCAATCGGCAGGTATCCGGCAATGGCTCGTTCCAGCGCTCCCACGAGTCCAAGAGGGAGCACCTGTTCAAACGTGCGATCGGGTTCGAGCAAACGCTCCGAGGCCCGCTCCAGATACGTATCGACGGTGGCCCGGAAGTCGGGCTTGGCGATGGTCGAGTCGATCCAAGACTCGAGCTTCGAGCCGAGGGCGGCTTCTCGTGCAGGCGTCAGCAAGGCACCGACGGGTTTGTCACCAATGGCGTCTACCAACGCATCGGTACGAGTCAGGAGCCAGGCGTCGAGTACATCGCTTGCGAGCACGTCGGTGAGCCGGTCGACACCTTGGTCGACCAGGCTGTGAGTCAGCGACTCGAACTGGCCCTGCAGTGGCGCCGGTACCAGCTCACGCAGCGAGCCACGCTCCTGGTGGAGCACCTCGCCCAAAAACGCTGCAAGGCGCTCATCAAACGCCGCTCGAAAACCGGGCTCGGCAAAGATGCGTTGCAAGTCTTCGGCGGTCAGCAAGCGGGTCCCGACAGTGCGTCCGATCGCCTCGGCGAGTCGTGCCTGATTTTTGGGAACCGCCCCCTGTAGCCATCGCAGTCGTATGCCGGCGATTCGGGGTGGCGCATACGGATGAAAGAGCATCCAGACGGCAAGGGTATTGGTCACACCCCCGGCGAGAGCTCCAAATGCAACGGTCACGAGAGCCTGCGTGAGTTCTGTCATCTCGCCGACTCGGCCTCAGATGCCTTGGTTGTGACGATACAGGCCCTGCACACGATACTCGCGTCCTTCAAAAATCAGGGTGCCCTGCAGCATCGAGATGCCCAGTACCGGAAACTGCGGTCCCTCTCCGGTACCAGCCTCGAGCAGCATGTCGACGGCGGTGAGGCTGCCCGAGAGTGCCGCACCGGGGGCGGTTAGCAACCACACTGTGGGCACTTCACTCCGTGCTGGGTCGAAGAAGCGGACCGCAGTGGATTCCATGGCGGCGTCATCGATGGGAATGTTGCGGAAGTCCACGCGGGTGATGCCTCGCCAGCCGCGGGGTATGTCATCGCTCTGCTGGGGCGCATGCAGCATCATCTGCACAGAGTCGCCCGACGTCAGCAGCATGAAGTCGCCTGCGGTACCCAACGCGGTCTCGTGGGCCCGGTTGAGGTCGAAGATCACCCCTGGCGTACTTGCGTCGCCCAGGAACAATCGACCCTGCATGAGGGCGATCGATTCGTTCAGCTCGGCGTTCCACTCGGTAAGCAACTCGCCCGGTTCGATCTCCAGATTGCGACTGCCGGTCTGGTAGGCCACGCGCACCAGAGCGTCATCCATGTCGACGATCAGGCGAAGCGGCCCATGCGGGAGCAGTCTCCAAGGCGCGGGCGACTGCGGGCCCTCCCATGCTTCATCAAGAAAGGGCTCCCACGTGCTGTTTCGCCCCAACCATGCCCGAGCCGTGCGGTCCACGCCTCCGGGGCGCGCACGCGCCTCGAAGAGCCACGGCACCACGATGGCACTGTCGGCCCGGGTGGTCGTGAAAACCAGCGCCCGCTCGAAGGTGCGTCCCGGTACGGCGTCAGCCGGCACTTCGGTGGCGACAGCAGGATCAGATTCGGGCTCGGGCGCTGTGCACCCCCCCACGCCGGCGATGAGCAGCCACACGACAACGGGAAGCGCACGGTCGAGTGCGAGCAGAAAGCGGCGAATCTGCCGTCTCCCCGCACCGAATAGCGGCATGCGGCTTAGGGGCATCGAGTACATCTCCACATGAGTTTGCCCGTTGGCGTCCAGACCGATCTCCAACCTCGCTTCTGCCCGCCAAGGTAGCAGCCAGCCACGCATTTCGGCCGTGATTGCACCGGGCAGGTCGTCAGCTCGCTGCAAGGTCCAGCGCGGTCGTCTGCGGTCGATCAGGTCGAGCGCGGCATGCCAGACGCGATCAAACGGAACAGCATACGTCCGCGTCTGCGACACACCGGCGCGCCGTGTCGCGAGATCGGCCGTGTCTTCGAGTACAGGTGTCAGGCCGGGGGTCACGACAGGGGCGCACGAAGCCGGTAGGTGATGCTGACACTGACGTCGAGTTGCTGCGAGCCGGGCTCGATCGGGGTCGACGCTTCAAGCATCACCATGCGCGAGACCTGCGCGCTCGGGCTGGTGGCCGCGGAGACTGACACCTCAAGTACGGCGTCGAGTTCACCCCCAAGCGCGCGGGCCAGAGCTTCAGCTTCGGCGCGGGCTGATGCGGTCGCGCGCGCAATCGCTTCAAGACGGGCTGGCTCGGTATTTGACGCAAAAAAGCTCAGCTGCGAGACCCGATTCGCGCCCGCACCGATGGCGGCGTCAAGCACGGGCCCCACGGCATTGAGGTCGTGCAGCGTAACGCGCACGTGGTTGACGGCCCGGTAGCCGACAATGATCGACTCTGACTCGTTGTTGCGCGTCACGGTGCGGTACACCGGTGACAGCACATAGCCATCGGTGCCGAGTTCCCCACCTTGGCCCAACAGGCCACGGACCGCCGCGATGACCGAGGCCATGCCGTCGGCATTGGTTGTTGCAGCTTGGACCGCCGTCGGCGCTTCGGTTTCGATGGCGAAGCGCAGATTCGCACGGTCGGGGGTTACGGCGACGCTAGCCCGCCCCGAAACCCGCAAGGTGCCAGCCTCTGTCGTGTCCTGAGGCATCGCAGCACGGTTTTCGATGATGGGTTCGGCAGAGAGGGCGGCATGCTCCCCAACAGGCGCATAGGCCGCAGCGGCGGGATTCGTGACGCAACCCAGAAGAGGGGCTACACACAGAAGCAGCCACATCTGTGATCTGCCCGGCGTCGGGGCTGGAGCCCTCTGGCCAGCCCAGGTGTGCAAATGAGCGCTCATGGCAGGAATCTCCTCAACGCGGCACGCGATCTGCGTGTCGTCTTGATTGTTCACGTGTGGCTCTCAGCATAGCTTCTGCGAGTCTCCAAGCCGACTCATCATGCCGAGGGCGTTTTCATGAAGGCCATCATTCCAATGGCGGGCAAAGGCACGCGTCTGCGACCTCTGACTCACCATACACCCAAACCGCTTCTCAAGGTCGGAGGGCGGCCGGTTCTGAGCTATCTGATCGATGATGTGCTCAAGCTGGGTGTCGAAGAAATGGTCTTCATCGTGGGGTATCGCAAGGAGGTCGTCGAGGCGTTCATTGCGGCCGAGTACCCCCAGATCAACGCCCATTTCGTCGAACAAAAGGTGATGGATGGCACGGCAGGTGCGGTCAAGCTTGCTGAGCCGTGGGCCGATGATGAGCTCATGATTCTTTTCGCCGACACGTTGTTCGACGCTGATCTCGATCTGGCCCGGCGCCTCGACCCGGAATGGGCCGGTGTGCTTTGGGGGCGTGAGGTTGAAGACTATCAACGCTTCGGCGTGATCGTGACCGATGAGCGCGGCGGCATGCAGCGCATCGTTGAGAAGCCCTCGGAACCCATCTCGAAGCTGGCCAACATCGGGGTGTACTTCATCAGGGACTACAAGCTGCTCTTTGAAGGCATCAACGATACGCTGGCACGTGACCCAGGGCCTTCAGGCGAGTTTTATCTCACTGATGCCTTTCAGTACATGGTCGATCAGGGTGGAGCCCTGCTGACTGCGCCGGTCGAAGGTTGGTATGACGCCGGCAAGGTGGAGACCGTGCTCGATACCAACCGGCATCTGTTGAGCACCGGGCGCGGCGGAATCGATCCTGCCGCTCAGGTCGAAGCTGCAGACATCATCGAGCCGGTTCGCATCGAGTCGGGAGCGGTCGTGCGCGGCGGTCGCATCGGTCCCAATGTGACGATCGAGGCCGGGGCGCAGCTGAAGGACTGCCAGCTGGCCAACGCTATCGTGGGAGTCGAAGCGCAGCTGGAACGAGCCGACTTGCACGACAGCCTGGTCGGAGCCCGAGCTCGTGTTCGGGGCCTTTCGGGAACGGTGAATCTGGCCGACGACTCTGAGGTGCTCGTTGATTAACGCGCGCCCGATCGCGGCGCGCCACTCTGTAATGCATTCAAAGCCAAGAGGTTGCCTGTGATGGCGATGGTGTCTCTACTGGCCGCGTCGCTCCTGGTCGTACAAACCGACACGGTGCGGCTCACCTCTGCGGAGTTCCTCGATCAGGCCCTCGCGGCAGCCCCAGGGGTGGAGCTCGCCGAGCTTCAGGCAGATGCCGCCCGCTCTCGTGCCGATCAGACTCGCGCGTGGGCCAACCCCCAGTTGTCACTTCAGGTCGACAATTATGGCGCTGAGCGCGAAGTCACCAACATCGATGGGCTGGCCGGGCTCGAGGCACAAGCGGTATTCGCATTCCCGCTCTCGGTCGGAGGTGATCGGGGCGCCCGCATGCGCCTGGGGGCGGCCGGGGCTCGTGGGGCCGAGGCCTCGCTGCAACTGACCCGGGGTGACGCATCGGTGCGAGCCGTAGCGGCGCTGGCCTCCGTGCGTCGAGACGAAGCTGCATTTGAGCGAGCCCAAGACGAGGTCGAAACGCTTACCCGACTGGCCGACGCGCTGGAACGGCAGGCCGAGCTTGGGCGTGCCCCAGCAGGTGACGCCGCCCGAGCACGTCTTGCTCTGGCCATCGCCCTCGAAGCGCTGGCGCTCCAGCAGAGTGAGTTGGCTCGCAGTCGGGCCGAGCTCGCGCTCGTCGCTGGCTACGATCCGTTTCAGGCCGTTGAGGTAGTGGCCGGGCGATGCACGACGGCCGCGCTCGCAAGCGAGGGTGACGTGTCGCCAGTTGGCGATGTCCCCGAAGTTGCGCTCGCACAGGCTGAAGAAGATCTGGCCCAAGCATCGCTGGATTTGGCACGGGCGCAGAGAATCCCCGATCTCGTCCCGGAGCTTGGCGTGCGCCGCACGATGGGTACCGAGGCGCTGTACGCTGGGCTTTCGTTCAACCTGCCTCTGTTCGACCGGCAAGGGCGCTCTGTTGATGCAGCCCGCGCCGAGGCGCTCGGCGCCGCGGCGTCGGCACGTGACCGCACGCGCGCCTGGCAGGCTGAGGTACTGACGGCCACCGCCACTCTGCGTGCCCTCAGCGACGCCGGTCGTCATTTCACAAGTCCGGAATGGGGCACCGACCTCGATGCGACCGTCACGGCCGTCGAGACCCGCTGGGAGCTGGGTGAAGGCACTCTGGTCGAACTTCTCGATGGACGTCGTGCCCGCTTTGAGGCCCTGGCAGCACGCGATCGCTGGGCGGCTGCCTGGTTGATCGCTCGAGCTCGCCTGGCTCGACTGCGCGGATCGGCACCTGACGCGTCGCTCTTTTGTGATCCTTTTGGGAGCTCTGCTTCATGACCCGTTCAACACCCCAGCTCAAGATCTGGGCGTCTCGGCATCTGCGACCGGCGCTGACTGTCGCATGGATTGGATCTGCCCTGCTGGCTACGACCGGGTGCAACAACGCGGAGCCCGACGTTGTGGGCGATGCCGGGGCTGAACCCGGCGTCGTCATACTCACGGCTCAGCAGATGGAGCGCGCCGGCATTGTCGCCCGCCCGTTGCAGGTCGGGGCGGTCGGTGTGCCGATCGAGGTGCCGGGCGAGCTGGTCGTGCCCGATACCGCTCGAGCCGTGTTGGGGTCGATTGTGGAGGGACGTGTCGAGGCTGTGCGGGTTGTACCCGGCGACGCCGTTCGGGCGGGTGACGAGCTGGTGCTCATTCACTCACACGAAATGATGGACGCGCGACGTGATCTGGTCGCGGCTGAAGCTGAGTTGCGGTATGCCGAAAATGCACTGGCGCGTTCGGCCCAGTTGCTACAGGCCGGGGCTGTTTCACGCGAAGAGGTTGAGCGACGGACGGCCGATCGAGATGCGGCCCAGGCCGATGTGGATCGGGCCACCGAGATGGTGGGCCACCTGGATCCATCGGGTGACGGAGATGTGACAGTACGCGCCCCCCGCGACGGCGTCGTGCTGGCGGTGCACGTCCAACCCTCGGCGGCCGTCGTTCCGGGAGACGGCTTGGTCGAGGTCGGCGCCCTGCGCCCGCTGTGGGCCACGGCGCATCTGCCCGAAGAGCTTGCTGCGGGACTGCAGGTCGGTGCCGAGGCGCGCGTTTCGTTTCTTGCATCGCCGGCTGATGTCGTCGAGGCCCGGCTGGTGCGGGTCGGAGGACAGGTCGATCGGCTCACCCGCACGGTCGAGGTGCGTGTCGAGATCGCGTCACCTCCCGAAGGGGTGCGGCCGGGCATGTTCGCCCGGGTCGAACTCCTTGAGGCCCAACGCCGCAGCGGAATGCGGGTGCCGGGGCTTGCTGTGCAGCAGGTCGATGGGCTCGCGTCGGTATTTGTCGACGAGGGTGAGGGGCGATATCGGGCCGTGCCGGTCGACGTGTTCCCGCTGTCGGATTCCGAGTTGCTCGTGGTTGGCCTGAGTGAGGCTGCGCGTGTGGTCGTCGAGGGTGCGCCGTTCCTCAAGGCGGCAACCGAGCAGGGGGGTATGGCGGAGGACGAGGGATGATCGAACGCATCATCCGCTTCTCTTTCCGGCAGATCTTTTTTGTTGCCGGCGGTGTCCTCACGCTGGTGGCTGCCGGGCTCTGGGCGTTTTTCACGCTTCCCTTCGAGGCCTTTCCTGATGTCACGGCCAACTCGGTAACGGTCATCGCCGAAGCGCCCGGCATGGCGCCCGACGATGTCGAACAGCTGGTCACGTTCCCGATCGAGCGTTCGCTGCTCGGCCTGCCCTCAACAGAGTCTGTACGGTCGACGACCAAGTTCGGTCTCTCGATGGTGCAGGTGATCTTTGAAGACGGCGTCGACCTGTATTTTGCGCGGCAGGTGGTCACGGAGCGCCTCGGCAGTGTCGCGAACGATTTGCCAGACGGCGTGCGGGCCGAACTCGGCCCGGTGTCGACCGCAATGGGCGAGGTCTACCAGTACGTGCTGCGATCCGAAGATCCGGCGTGGGACCTCATGGCGCTCAAGACGTTTCAGGACTACACCATCGCCGCCCAGCTGCGCACGGTTGAAGGCGTGGCCGAGGTCAATTCGTGGGGCGGTTTGATCGAGCAGTTCCATGTCATTTCAGATCCGCTGCGGCTGAGTCGTGCCGATCTGACCCTCGCGGACCTAGAGCGGGCGATCGCCGACAGCAACCGCACCTTTGGCGGCACCTACATCGAGGCTCGTGCAGAGCGTCACGTCGTGCGCGGGCAGGGGCGTATCGCTGATCTGGCTGAGCTGGAGCTGGTCACCGTGGCCTCGCGCGAAGGTGTGCCCGTGTTGCTGCGTGACGTCGCAAGCGTTGAGCGCGGACCGCTGCCTCGACAGGGCGCAGTGACCGAGAACGGCCACGGAGAGGTCATCGCTGGCATGGTGATCATGCGCAAGGGCGCCAACGCCCAAGACGTGATCGCCGCGATTGAAGCGCGCGTGGAGCGCGTGCGTGAGACCTTGCCCGCGGGCGTCGAGCTGGTGCCCTTCTACAATCAGGCCAACCTGATCGAGCAGACTACGCACACGATCGAAAAAAACCTGCTGCTGGGCGCCACGTTGGTGGTGATCTTGCTGTGGGCGTTTCTGCGCAACATCGCCGCTTCGATCATCGTGGCGTTGGTGATCCCGCTGGCCATGCTGTGGGCGTTCGTGTCGATGCGCCTGTTCGGGTTTTCGGCCAACCTCATGAGCCTCGGTGCTCTCGACTTCGGATTGCTCGTCGATGCGTCGGTCGTCATGATCGAAAACATCATGCGGCGGGCCGAAGAGACCCCTCATGGTGCAGAGCCCGAAGCGCGCGAGCATGCCATGCAGCGGCTGCTCTCAGCCGCCACTGAAGTCGGCCGCCCAATCGTCTTCGGCATCATCATCATCGTCGCAGTCTACTTGCCGATCTTTGCGCTCGAGGGCACCTCTCGCAAGATGTTCGTGCCCATGGCATTTACGGTGATATCGGCGGTGCTGGGATCATTGCTGCTGGCCTTGACGTTCGTGCCGATGGCCGCGCGCATCGCGCTGCGTAATGCCCGCGAGCCTCAAACGCCGCACTTCGACCGCTTTCGTGACCGGTACCGGGCCTTTCTCGCAGGAACACTCTCGCGACCCAAGGCCGTGTTTGGCGCGGCGGGTCTGCTTGTGGCCGGGGCCATCTATAGTGGAACGCACCTCGGTACCGAATTCATGCCCCGCCTCGACGAGGGCAGCGTACTGGTCCAGGGACTGCGACCGGCCTCCACTGCACTCGGCACCGGCGTCGAATTTTCGGGAGCGCTGGAGCGGGCACTGCTCGAGCTTCCCGAAGTCGAAGAAGTCGTGAGCAAACTTGGGCGCCCTGACTTGGCCACCGAGGCGATGGGCACCTACGAAAGCGACACGTATGTCATGCTGGCGCCCAAGAGTGAATGGCGCCGTGGCGGGAAAGATGCGCTGCTGATTGCCATGGACTCTCTGCTGCAGCAGGTGCCCGGGCTCGAATATGCCTTCACGCAGCCGATCCAGATGCGCCTCGACGAGGCCGAGACCGGCATCACAACCGACGTAGGCATCAAGATCTTCGGCAGCGACCCCGAGCAGCTTGCCGCACTGGCTGCGCAGGTGGAGCAGTTGCTTCCGAGCATTCCCGGTGCAGCCGACGTCAAGGTCAGCGCCGCGGCGCGTGTTTCTCAGCTGCGAATCGAGGTCGATCGGGGTGCGCTGGCGCGATATGGCGTGTCCAGCAACGACGTCGGCCATCAAGTGGAGCTCGCCCTTGGGGCGGCCGTCGCGACCGAGATTGTTGACGGGCCCAGGCGCATCGACGTGATCGTACGCATGCCGACGGGAAACAACGTCGATCCCGACCTGGTTGGACGCCTTCCGATCGCGCGCGTCGAAGGCGGCATGCTGCCGCTGGAGGCGGTCGCGCGGGTGTATCGGCTTGAGGCCCCCGAGGCCTACGCGCATGAGGGCGGTCAGCGCATGGTCGTGGTCGGGGCCAATATTCGCGGACGCGATGTCGGTAGCTTTGTCACCGAAGCGTCAGAGGTGCTCGCTCGCGAGGTGCCGCTGCCCGATGGCTATGCCTTCGAATGGGGCGGGCAGTACCGCAACCAGCAGCGCGCTCTCGCTCGGCTTTCCGTGCTCGTGCCGGTGGCTGTTCTGGTCATCTTTCTTTTGCTGTTCACGGCTTTTGGCAGTGTGCGGCAGGCCATGCTTATCATGCTCAACGTGCCGTTCGCGTTGGTCGGCGGTATCGGCATTCTCTGGCTTACGGGGCTGAACCTGAGCACATCGGCCATCATTGGCTTCATTGCCGTGTTCGGTATTGCCGTGCTCAACGGTGTGGTGATGGTCAGCTACGTCAATCAGTTGCGTGAGGCGGGCATGGGCCTCGATGACGCGTTGCTCGACGGGGCTGCGACGCGGCTGCGCCCGGTGCTGATGACAGCTCTGGCCGCGAGCCTCGGCTTCATTCCGATGGCGCTTTCGACATCGCCAGGCGCCGAACTTCAGCGCCCGCTGGCCACGGTGGTGATCGGGGGCATTGCCACGTCAACACTCCTGACTCTGCTGGTGCTGCCGACGGTCTACCGATTGGTGGAGCGCTGGAACGATCGTTGGATGGCGCAGCGCCAAGTCTAGTACGCGAGGTCCGGTCCGCCAGATCTGGTTCGCCACGTCTGATCCGCGGTCGATTCAGGACCGGTCAAAGAGCAGGAGTGTCAGCAGGGCACGCGCAATCCCCTTGTGGCCATCGGAATTGTGATACCATTCCGAACGCGTGTGCGCG
>CAYVPD010000007.1:0-22059 GCA_964453545.1 uncultured Gemmatimonadaceae bacterium | reverse complement strand
TTCGGTCTGATCTCGGTATGTGCAGCCGGCGGTCTCGGCTGCGCCATGGTGATCGAGCGTGTCTGAGCGCTACCGCATCAGATCGCGCTGATCGCCTGCTTGATCTCGTCGAAGTCCGGCATGATTCCCGGGTCAGCACCTACCCAAGCGTAGCGTACGGTGCCCTCGCCATCGATTACGAAAACCGATCGATCTGACACGCCATTCATGCCGAAGAAGTCGGCATTCCGCACCCCAAATGCCTCACTGGCGTCAGTGTTGAAGTCTGAGAGAATCGGAAAGTCAGCCCCGCACTCCGCAGCAAATTTGGCGTTGACAAAGGGCGAGTCGACACTGATGCCCACGACTCTTGCGCCCAGATCGCTGTAGGCCGAGAGGTCTTCGGCAAGCGTGCACATTTCTTCGGTGCAGACCCCAGAAAACGCGAGCGGAAAGAAGAAGACGGCGAGGGTCTCGCCGTTCTGATAGGTCGATCGCTTCAACGGCTCGGACCCGATTTTCCAGGTGAGCTCGAAGTCTGGGGCCTTGTCTCCAACCGTCAGTGCCATGGTGTGATCCAAGAATCGAATTGAGGTGAAATCAGTCGTGCGGGTGAGACGAACGAGAGGGCTACCCGGAAGTCTGAAGGATGGCTCGCAGGCGTGACTCCAGATGCTGCGGGTTGTCACTGCCGACGTAGAGTTGGCTGCCGTCTTCGAGGGTGACCACGACCGCCTTGTTGCCCCGGGCTGTCCATGCCTGTCGGCGACCAAAGCCACGAATGCCCCAACCACCGAATTCACGTAGGGGCCGATAGGTCACCGACTCCAGATGCTTGACCTTCGACAGCGGAACCTGCTTGCGAAGCAGAGCAAACCGCCCGAGATGCAGCCGCAGGTAGTCTCGATGCACCTCAGTCGTCAGGCCACCCAGAAACACCTCGATTGCAGCCCCGAGCATGAGCAATCCCAGCGCCGTCGGAAGCCGGACGGACGGGCTTGAGCCTGCAGGTGGAGCGAGCAGAATGCTGAGCCCGACGCCAGCGGTCGCACCCCAGGCCAACACGCGGGCCCAGAGCGCCAGTGGCGTAAATTCGCGATACAAAGCTGACATCTGAGCTGACATCTGAAGTCCGTTTTTGTCGCGGCAACTTGCCGCGAACCGCGGCGCGCTGCCAGTATGGCTCTTCGCCGCGTCGATGTGCTGCAGCGACCCGACCTTCCCAACAATGAGGAGCACCCTTTGTCGAGCCAAGCCCCAGCCTCGAACTACAGTTCTGTTCAACGCATCGGCCTGATCGGGGGAGCTCTGCTCTTCGTTGCTCTGCTCATGCTACCCGCCCCGGGTGACCTCGCTCCCGAGACATGGAAGACCGCCGTGCTGGCGGTTCTGATGGGCGTGTGGTGGCTGACCGAGGCGTTGCCGATTCCGGTAACGGCGCTTCTACCTCTATTCATGATTCCCATGCTGGGCATCGCCCCCATGGGCGAAGCCTCGGCACCCTATGCAAGCGACATCATCTACCTGTTTATGGGTGGATTTTTTCTGGCGGCGGCCATGGAGGCATCAGGGCTGCACCGCCGCGTCGCGCTGGGCATTATTTCGTATTTCGGCACAGGCTCCGAGCGTCTCGTCTTTGGCTTCATGCTGGCCTCGGGCGTGCTCTCAATGTGGATCAACAACACGGCCACGACGGCGATGATGCTGCCGATTGCCATCGCCGTGACCAAGCTGTTCAACGAGGCCGGGCCCGACGATCAAACCGCCGAAATCGGCCCTGGTGTAGGCAACACCCAGCTCGGCATCTGCTTGATGCTGGGCATCGCTTGGGCGTCTTCGATCGGTGGCGTGGCGACGCTGATCGGCACGGCACCCAACCTCGTGCTGTCGGCTGCAGCCGAAGAACTGCTCGGTATCACGATCGGATTCGGGGAATGGCTTTTGGTTGGCCTCCCTGTGGCAGCGCTGATGCTGCCCCTGACGTGGCTGCTGCTCGTCAAGTTCACCAATAAGCCCGAAGCGATTCCTGCAGGCGCCGCCGAGCTTTTGGTGCAGAAGCGTGAGGCCCTCGGCCCCCGCTCCAAACACGAGACACTCGTGGCGGTCGTGTTTTTGTTCACGGCCTTTGCCTGGGTCATGCGTCAGCCGAAGGCCCTCGGTTTTATCACAATTCCAGGGCTCACGACATTCTTTCCCGAAGTACGCGACAGCACCATCGCCATGATTTCGTCGATGGCGCTGTTTCTTCTGCCTCTCGACTTCAAGCGGGGTCGCTTCTGCCTCGAGTGGCGTCAGGCCCGCGAGATTCCTTGGGGAGTGCTGATTCTGTTCGGAGGCGGGCTGTCTCTCGCTCGCGCGATGGACCAGACGGGCCTCGCCGCTGAGATCGGCTCGATCTTCTCGGGCATGCAGGGCGCGTCTCCGTGGCTGATCTTCGGACTGATCGCGACGGTCTTCGTTTTCATGACCGAGTTCACCTCCAACACGGCGACCTCAACCATGGCGATGCCGATTCTGGCAGGTGCGGCACTTGGTTTGGGCCAGCCTGCACTCGTGCTGATGGCCACCGCAGCCATGTCGGCGTCGATGGCGTTCATGCTCCCGGTGGGCACACCACCCAATGCGATGGTCTTCGCGTCGGGCTACGTGACGATTCCCATCATGGCCCGTGCGGGTTTTTGGCTAAACATCGCCTCAATCGCCATCATCACGACTGCTGCGACCTATCTCGTTCCGCTATTGTTGAGTGGTGTCAGCTGACCAGGCTGTGACGAGCGGTCGGTGCCAAGCTCCCTGACATTCCCAGCGCCCGGCTTTGCTCAACTTCAGAACTCGTGGTTCGCGGCTGCCTGCTGCCCCGTTACGGTCGTCGATGGCGCGCGCGCTCGTCGCTGGTGCTGTGCTTTGGACTTCTGGTGCATGCTCCGGCTCTGACGGCGGAGGCTCGCCCCAGCCCGACCTGCCCCGACCGACGAATGTCACCGTTTCACCGGCGACACTCGAATTCGAGGCCTCAGGCGCCACAGCATCACTGACCGCCGCTGTCACCGACCAGTTCGGTGCTGCCATGGACGGCGTCACCCTCACATGGTCGTCGTCAAACTCGTCGATCGCCACCGTCAGCCCATCAGGGCTGGTGACGGCGGTCGCCACAGGCTCGACGACCATTCGTGCGACGGCAGGAAACGCATCGGGCACGGCTGGCGTTACGGTGGCCATTCGCCCAGTCGCACTCGAGCTGGTTGGCGGGAATTCTCAAGTCGGTGCAGCTGCCGAACCGCTCGAAGATCCTCTCCAGGTGCGAGCTCTTGATACACAGGGAAATCCTGCACCTGGCGCCATCGTGGTCTTCGAGGTCATCGCAGGAGGTGGCTCTCTCACTTCTAGCCGCTCCACTGCTGATTCCGAGGGAATTGCCGAGGGCCTTTGGACCTTGGGCGATCTTGCGGGCGATGAAAACCGTGTAGAGGCCAAGCTGGAAAACGGAGAAGGCGAAACGGTTGCCTTCGACGCCGAAGCGATTCCCGGTGCCGTAGCCAAGGTTGTGATTGAAGCTGGAGGTCGGCAGAGTGCACGCCGCAACACTGAGCTCCCGAATCCTGTCCGTGTGCGGGTCACGGACAAGGTCGACAACGGTGTGCCTGGGGCCACCGTGACCTATGAGGTGCGCAGCGGAGGTGGCAGTGTTACACCGACGTCAGACCAAGTCGGTGACGAGGGACGTGGCAGTGTTCGGTGGACGTTGGGTGTGGATCTTGGGGACCAGATCTTGGCCATCCGTTCGGACAGCGCTGAGACCCAAGCCACAGCGACAGCGACAACCACGCCCACAGCCATAGCTGCAACCGCGGGTGATAATCAGACAGCCATTGTTGGGGAGCCGCTCCCAGAAGCCCCTTCGGTTCGTGTTACTGACGCCGATGGACTGCCTGTTTCCGGGATCTTTGTCACGTTTACGGTGACGGCGGGAGGTGGCTCTGTCAGCGAGCTCGAGGCCACAGCCGCGAGTTCGGCTGTGACCGTACAGGCCGATGTTGACGGTATGGCAAAGGTTCAATGGACGCTTGGCACAACCGCCGGTACCAACAATCAACGCCTGCAGGCTGCAGTTGACGGGCTCAGTGCAGTAGCTGAGTTCATCGCCTCAGGTAGGGCTGCAGCACCGGCAGCTTTGGCCAAGATTTCGGGCGATGAACAAGACGGGGGTATTGGTCTCGAGTTGGCTGCGCCCCTGGTGACTAAAGTGAGCGACACCTTCGGAAATCCCGTGTCTGACGTGACGGTTGGTTTTGCAGTTTCGTCAGGTGACGGCACCCTCTCTTCGGCTTCAGCAGTTTCTGATTCCCTTGGGCGGGCCCAAGTGCGTTGGACCCTCGGGGCTCCGGTCGGCGTTCAATCGGTCGAGGTCAGTGTTCCCGACATCGACATCGTGACCTTCACCGCAACCGGTCGCGCCATTCCGGCGGCCGTCGAGGTGGTGGCAGGTGACGGACAGACAGCACAGGTCGATACCGAGGTCTCTGACGCTCCGTCGGTTCGCGTAACTACGGCAACGGGACTGCTGGTCGACAGTGCCGTAGTGACCTTCGAGGTCACGGTTGGCAACGGGTCGGTCTCCAACGGTTCAGAGACCGGCACCTTGGTAACGGTCTCGACCGACTCGACGGGCATAGCCTCTCTGACGGCTTGGAAGCTCGGCACCGCAGCAGGCGCAGCAGCCCATCAGGTGTCGGCCGTCGTTGAAGAGCTACCAGCGGTCACGTTTTCAGCTACGGCGACGCCAGGGCCCGCAGCAACGCTGGCTGTGTCGAGTGGCGACGCACAAAGCGCAGGCGTGGGCACTGCCTTGCCCGCTCCGATCGTGGTGGGCGTAACCGATGCCTTCGGGAATCCGGTTGCTGGGGTGAATGTCGCTTTTGCCATCACCTCGGGCAGGGGTGCGTTGTCTGCAGCTTCGGCCACGACTGATGCAAATGGCGAGGCCGGTGTCACGTGGACGCTGGGACCCGACCGCGGAGCACAGAGCGTTGAAGCCTCGGCTGCCAGCCTTGGTACCGTCGCTTTTTCTGCCACAGCAACGGCAACGCCCGCAAAGCTTCTGCTGAGCGCTGGAGACGGACAGACTGCAGAGGTCAACTCAGTGGTGGCTCAAGCACCCACGGTCCAGGTGCTAACTGCCACTGACCTGCCGGTTGAGGGTGCCGTTGTCACATTCACCGTCACTCAAGGCGGTGGTTCGGTGTCGAATGGTTCGACGTCTGGCAATGCGGTTCAGGTGAGTGCTGACGCATCGGGCATGGCCGCCCTTGCTTCGTGGACTCTGGGGACTACCGCCGGCACCGGTAACCAGCAGCTGACTGCGTCGGCTTCGGGCGTCACCAGTGTCACGATCACAGCATCTGCCACGGCCGGAGCAGCCACAGCTTGGAGCAAACTGTCTGGCGATGCACAAAGTGCTGAGGTGGGTACAGCCCTGCCGAATCCGCTGGTCGTTGAGGTTGTTGATGCCTTCGGGAATGGCGTCTCAGGGGTGAGTGTCAGCTTCACCGCCAGCGAGGGATCGATAGGCACAGCATCGGCGACCACAAACAGCTCGGGTCAGGCGCAGACCAGTTGGACACTTGGTTCAACCGTCGGTGCGCAGACGGTCACGGCCTCATCGGATGGGCTGAGTGACCTGACCTTTGCTGCAACGGGCGCCGCCCCCGCCCCGGCTTCGTGCACGCTACAGGCCGTCACCTCTGGGTTTGACATCCAACTCTGTTATCTGACGTCGGTTTCAGCCGCAGTCCAGAGCGCGTTTGAAAACGCGCGGACTCGCTGGGAAAGTCTGATCACGGGCGATGTGGTGGATCATTTGTCACGGCTGTCGGAAGGCGCCTGTGGCACGGGTAGTCCAGCAATTTCGCGCGGCACGTTCGACGATCTGCTCATTTTTGTGACCATTGAGCCCATTGACGGAGCATTCAACATTTTGGGGTCCGCAGGACCCTGCTATGTGCGCTCGGCGTCGTATCTTCCGTTTGCAGGACACATGCGCTTCGACGAGGCCGACATGGACCGGCTGGCCGCGTCGGGAAGCCTCGAAAACGTGATTCTCCACGAGATGGGACACGTGTTGGGAATTGGAACTCTCTGGGATTTGGGCCCCAACGACTTGCTGCGAAACCCGACCAATGGCGTAGCCGACCCGACCGTCGACACACACTTCATCGGGGCGGGTGCAATCGCTGCCTTTGACGCGGCTGGGGGAGCGGCTCGCACGACGGGTGAGAAGGTACCCGTCGAGAACCAATCGGGTGGGGCGGGTACCCTTGACGGCCACTGGCGGGAGTCCACGATGAATGCGGAACTCATGACCGGCTTTCTGGATTCGGGCACCAACCCGCTGAGTGCAATCTCGGTGGAATCGCTGGCCGACATTGGCTACGTTGTGGACGCGAGTGGTGCTGATGCTTACACCGTTTTCGACCCTCAGGGCGTGTCAGACTTCGACACCGAACGCGATCTCATTCGCTTGGTCGATGACATTTTGATCATGCCGATTCGCGTCGTTGACCCCAACGGAAACGTCGTTCGGATCATTCCGCGCTGACCGAATCTGCTTGACCTGATCCTCACGTGCTGACCTGTGGGCTGCGCCTACCTGCTACACCTGCGGCGTAGCATGCCCATCTTTGGTTCATCACCCGCCGAACCAGGGCCCGTCGACTGGCCGCCCGACCATGATGCCGTCTTGCGACGAGATGCTCTGAATGCGCGCTGCAAGAGGCTCTACACTGACCTCGACCGAGTCACCCACCAGCGGCGCATGCAGCAGGTGGATCGCCCCATTAAACCGAACGGCGATTCCAGTATGGGCAATATCGAGTCCAGGCACAGTTGATGTAGCGGCGATGACATCACCCTCACGCACCCCCTGCACCGCAGCCATCAACTCGCCCTCCGGCAGAAACATGCGCGCGTCACCCACGTTTAGTTGGCGCTCCATCGCCCGAATCGCATTGAGCGTCGCAGCATCAGAGAGCTGACGATAGGCCTGCGGGTTGGCCGACATGAAGTACACCGGCTCTTCGTCGGAGCGACCTCCCAGATCTGCTGCCACCAGTTCCAGCCAGCCATCGTCGGCATGGGCAGCGAGCCATTCGGAGAAATAATGGAATCTGGCTTCGTATTTGTCAGCAAACCCCGGTCGATATCGCACCTCTGACAGCTTTGCCTCATACCGGCGACGTGCTTGGGCCGAGTCGCGCAGCACATCAACGTCATGCGCACGAACAAACGAGGTGAGTGCGATCACATTCTCGACAAAGGTCACACAGTCGAGGGCGCGAAAGTTGACGACCAGCGCCTCGGGTCCGTCGACCTCGAGCGTACCGGGCTCATAGGGGGTGCCCACAAAACGCAGCCCAATGCGAGCGACAGCCGAGCCCAGTGACACCGTGTCGATTCCCTCAGACCAGGCCCATCGCACGGTCTCGTCAAAGATCTTCCAGTCTTCTGGTAGCCAACCATGGGTGGGCACCGACTGAACGCTGCCCAACTCAGACTCGTCGCCACCCGGCACGGTATCAGTCCTGGCGGCGTCATTTTCAGAGGTCTGCGTGCCGCAGGCGCTGGCCGCGATCAAGCTGATCGCGACAACCAACACGAACGGAATCAGCCGGCTTGAGGCGGTTCGCGCTTCGCCTGTCTTGAAGCCGGCATCGTGTAGAGGTAGCATCAGGCATCGTGCGCTCACCCCTGAAGGGCGGCGCCGAAAGACCTTTGTCCAGGATTCAAACATGCCTTACCCCGAGATGCTGGTCGCCCCCATGCGGGAAGACCTTGTGCGTATTGGATTTGAAGAACTGCGCAGCGCCGCCGACGTCGACTCGGCCATGAGTGATGCCGAAGGTACGACGCTGCTCGTCGTGAACTCCGTCTGCGGCTGTGCCGCCGGTGCGGCCCGACCTGGCGTGTATCTCTCGCTTCAGGATGGCCCCAAGCCTGACCGTCTGACAACGGTGTTTGCTGGCCAGGACCTCGAGGCAACCGAGCGCGCCCGCGATTACATCACCGGATACCCACCATCGTCGCCGTCGGTCGCCCTCTTCAAAGACGGGCAGCTCGTATGGTTCCTCGAGCGCCATCGCATCGAGGGGCATACGCCGCACCAGATCGCTGACGACCTGAAGGCCGCCTACGCCCAGCACTGCAGCTGACGGGTTGGGCCAACTGAGCGTCAGAGCGTGAGAAACTCACGACCGAAGTGCTCGAGCACCTCGGCGCACGCGACGACCTGATCAAGCTCGACCGACTCATCGGCCGTGTGGGCCCGGGTGATGGATCCGGGACCAAAACAGACCGCGGGGATTCCAGACTCGTTGAGATAGGCTGCATCGACCCATGCAGTCATGCCCTCGATGCGGCCTGGAATCCCTTGCGCGTTCAGGGCACGGCATAGCCCCGCGACCAGACGGTGAGACGGATCGACCTCGGTACCGGGCCGCGCAAGCGTGCATGTCAGCGTGGCATCGAGCCCCGGCACCCTTGTGGCGACTTCACTAATCTGCTGCGCAAATTCTTCGACCACCCGGGCGGTGTTCTCACCGGGAAGGGTCCGGCGCTCCAAGACGATGGTGCAGCTGTCTGGATAAACTGACGCGGCAGTGCCCCCCGCGATCGTGCCGACATGCAGCGACCCATGGCCCAGCAGAGGGTGTGGCGGCGGAGAGGTCAGACGTGCTTCAAGCTCGTCGAGTGACGCCAGAAATACCGCAGCATGACGCACCGCATCGATGCCTTCGTCAGGGCGCGAGCCATGCGCGGCGCGACCCCGGAAACGAGCTTCCATCCAAACAAAGCCTTTGTGCGCCGGCATGACGGCCAACTCGGTCGGTTCGCAGACCACCGCTGCATCGGCCTGGATGCCCGACTCGATCAGGTGCGCCATGCCGATCGACGCATGCTCTTCGTCGCAGGTGAGCGCGACCATGAGCGTGCCGTCGTGACCTGAATTCGCCAATCGCCGGCCGGCGTCGAGCAGTGCCGCGAGCCCACCCTTCATGTCACAACTACCTCGCCCGAACATGCGGCCACCGCTCACGCGCGGCTCCAATGGGGGCACGCTCATACCGGCCACGCCTACCGTATCGAGGTGGCCGTTGAACAAGAGCGTCGGCGAGCCCGTACCGTGTCGAGCGATGACGTTGGGTCGGCCCGGGGCCACCTCGATGACATCCACTTCAAAGCCGCTCGCGCGCAGAAATTCAGCGCAATGCTGAGCCATCGCAGCTTCACCGGCTCCCCCGGCTTCGAGCTCGGGGTTTACCGAATCAATCGCGATCAGCTCGGCGAGCAGCGTCTCGATGGGCTTTGTCGTCATCGCTCGAAATCACTCAACCTTGGCGCACAGATACACCAAGGGCCGCGGCAGGCACAATCATGTACCCACAGCGGCCCCTGAGATCAGTGCGCCTCAGAAATGAGACGCGTTCTTCTCGATGTAGTTGGTCCACTCCGGCGGCACATCGGTGTCCGGGAAGATCGCCTGAACCGGGCACTCGGGTTCGCAAGCTCCGCAGTCGATGCACTCATCGGGGTGAATGTAGAACTGGTCGTCACCCTCGTAGATGCAGTCCACGGGACAGACCTCGACGCGGCTGGCGTCTTTGGTCCCGATGCAGGGCTCAGTGATGATGTATGCCACGGGGTTGTTCTCCTGCTGGCCAGTTTCTGGGGGGGTCGTTTCGCCCGGATGAGCGCATCCGTCGCCTTATCTTGACCGATGCCGCAGAGCCCCGCAAGGCGTCAGCGTGCAACCGTGAAGAAGCAACCGCCCCGGATCAGCGCAGGTGACGTGAGGCAAACATGTGGCACCACCAGCGATAGCGTCGTTCCAGCTCGGCATGGGTGCGTTGAGCAATGCCGAGATACACCGCTTCGGCCTCCTCGTGAACCCGCCGACGCTGTGCAAGATCGAGATCGATATGCGCATGCCGCAGATGGTCGAGCCGCTCAGCGAGTGCGGCACGTTGAGCCCGCCCCGACGCCGTGAGAAGACGCTCGGCCAACATCTCATCTCCACTTGGCGGGATCTCAGCCCGCAGCTCCAGCACGGCCTCAACCCAGTGTGCTTCGACCGCAGAAAGATCCCGCAGTGAAGCTTCATCGGGCATCAGCTCGGGGAACTGCGAGTCAACGATGATGGCAGCGCCGAGCACAGCAGCGTCGGTCTCCCCGACATCTTGGAGAAGAATCAGAGCGGAACGGCCCGGGTGCAGGTAGCGCGAATCGTGGTCGTCAAAGAGCGCTTCATTCCGCACGGTCATTGCGGTGTCGTGGAGCCTGCCAATCCATCCACAGGCGTCAGGCGACAACCCAGTCTCGGCAGCCGTGCGCGTCACACGCAGGCCCATCTTTTCGCCGCGCTCCCGCTCGTGCAACGGTACCGGTGTCATGCGGCCGACCCTACGAAGCCGATTCGGCTCGCGGCTCCTTCTTCCACGTCACGTCAGCCACTCCGGCTCGGTGATTTTCAAGTCGGGCCAGCGTGAACAGCGCGTCAGACAATCGATTCAGATAGGGCACGATATCATCGTCGACAGGCTCAATGGTGCCGAGGTGCACAATCGCGCGCTCCGCCCGCCGACACACGGTGCGAGCCACATGCAGTGCCGCAGCCCCAGCGGTTCCGCCAGGAAGCACGAACTCCCGAAGGGGCGGCAGCTCCTGATCGGCCTCGTCCATCCAGACCTCCATCTCGGCAATGCGATGTGATGGAATGTCCGGCAGATGCGGATTACGCGGCCGATCATCGTCAGGCGGCATCGTAGCCAGATTGGCCCCGATCGCGAACAGATCGTGCTGCAAAATCTCGAGGTGAGCACGGATCTCGCCATCGCCGATCACGCCGACAGCGACGCCCACAAACGCATTGAGTTCGTCGACCGTGCCGTAGGCCGTGACCCGATGATGGTCTTTGGAGACGCGACCGCCTCCAAACAGGGCGGTCTCTCCGGCATCACCGGTTCGGGTATAGATCTTCATCAGCGGAATCGTGTCAGCTTTCGGAGGGTTTGCGCCTTGTCGATCAGGTCTGACATCGAGGTGCCGGTGTCAGCTGCCGATGGTGTCGAAGATTCAGAAGACGCAGGAGGGTGGGTCAACAAGTCGCGAATGTCCAGAAGTACCTCGAGCTGCACCTGATCGCGCTGAAAGTCGAAATCGAGCTGCCGAGCACGTTCGTCTTCTTCGGACTGCCGTGCCGCCTCGAAAGCTTCTCGATACAGGGTCTCGAGACTGGCAATGATTCGGTCGCGCGAGCGCATGCGTCAGAAATCTCCGAGGCGCGAGGGAATGGCACGAAAAACGCATCTGCAAAACCTGCGCATGCGTCAGGGGAGAGTGAAATCGCCTTACCCGAGTCCGGGTGCGTTGGTGCCGTGAGGTCGGTGAGTCTACCTTTCGAAGACGGCCCGAACATGCCTTTGCAGCCCAGGAGACCCTTGTGGACTCAATCTCTTCCAGCGACGCCGAGTTCAAACTCCGCGCCAACCAGGCGTATTGGCAATCCAATGCGAGCGTGAACGAGTTGGCCGAGCGGTTTGATCTCTCGAAGAGTGCCCTCTACTCCTTGATCGCACCACTACCGGCTCCGGGCTCCTGCCCGACTTGCAAAGGTCGCGTCGAATACCCGAATCGCACGGCACGGGACAAGGACTTGGTGCAGTGCCCAGCCTGCGGTTTCGAGGGGAGCGCAGCCGAGGCCGCGGCCACCCCAGACGCCGACCTGCTCGAAGACCGAAGTGCAGCCCTCGACCCAGCACCTCGAGGTCTCCCCCAGCCCAGCACCTGGCTTGGCAACCCACCCGAACGCCATCTCTGGCTGGGGGGCATGCTTTTGGGCATGGCCGGCGTGATCGTACTGGCACGATGGACACGCCGCTGAACCCCAACTTGAATCCGGCGTCAGACCCGCGAGATGTGGTCACGCCCAACGCCTTTCGTCTTGAGCCGGAGCTATTGGGCCTTGCTCTGGCCACGCCAGGCCGACGTCTGGCCGCCATCGCCGTCGACACCTTGGTCATTGGTATGTTAACCGCAGCATCGGGCGGGTTCGGGACCCTCATCTGGTCTGCCGTCGGAGCCTTTCTGGTATTCATGGCGTTTCGGCGCCCCCGACCCGACGGGTCCAAGCGTGGCCCTTTATTTCGCGGGGCGGTCGGCTGTCTGGGCATCGTGATTCTCGGGCTGGTGAGTTTGGTCTTCGTGATCTCCAACGCCGATCTCTCTGACGTGGCCCCTGACGCCGAGACACTTCAGGAACTGCAGTCGCTCGAAGCTCCAGGCGAGCTTCAAACAGCCTTGCAGATGCTGGGTGGAGGGGCCGCGTTTGCGGCAGCCGAAGATTCTGCCGATGCCCGCATCGTGGCCGAACTTACCCTGGCCGCTGCCCGAACGTCGGGCGTCGACGAGGCTGAATGGCGGGAGTTCCTGCGCAGCCTCATGTCTGAAGATGCTCCCTGGGCGGGCGACTTCGATGTCATTGTCGCCCGAGCGCTGGGCGCAGAACCGACGCCTGCTGCAGCCACGACAGCACCTGACCTGAGTCTGCCTGCACTCGATTCAATTGCTGCACTTCAGGCCGAGATCACCCGTCTCGCAGAGCGTCAAGGCGCCATTCGACGAGAACGAGATGAGCTTCAAGACCGCCTTGCTCAGGGGGATGCCACGCTGACCGGCCTGCTTTCCCGGATCTGGGATGAGCTCGGATCAGCGCTGGGGCTGTGGACGCTCTATTTCACGATCGCACTGACTCTCTCGCAGGGTCGCACACTGGGCAAGAAACTGTTCGGCATGCGTGTCGTACGCCTCGATGGCCAGCCTCTTGGCTGGTGGGCTGCGTTTGAGCGCTCTGGTGGTTATGCGGCGGGCATCGCCACAGGTCTGCTTGGCTTTGTGCAGATCTTTTGGGATGCCAATCGGCAGTGCATTCAAGACAAGATTGGGGGCACAGTGGTACTCGACACCCGAACCACAGCACCCTGACCCCCGATGCCTGCGCTCGACATCAACGTCTCGTATTCGCTCGCATTTCTGGCCGGGCTGCTTTCGTTTCTGTCGCCCTGCGTGCTGCCTGTGGTACCGGGGTACCTCACCTTCGTCTCGGGCATGACGTTGGAGGAGCTGCAAGATGGCGACGTGGCCCAAGCCCGCTCCCGGGCGGTGCTGCATGCGCTGCTCTTTGGGGTCGGCTTTGGGCTTGTCTTCATGTCGCTCGGTGCCGCAGCAACCGCACTCGGGCAGACACTCGCACGCGCGCTGCCCACGATCACCCGACTCGGGGGCGTGGTGGTGATCGCATTTGGACTGCACACAACCGGGTGGGTGCGCATTACGGGCCTTGCCCGTGATCGCAGAGTACACCTGGCCTCCCGCCCGACAGGGTGTTTGGGCTCCGTGGCCGTCGGCATTGCTTTTGGCGCCGGTTGGACCCCCTGCATCGGCCCTGTCCTTGCCTCGATCTTGTTGTATGCCGGGCTCGAGCACACCGTTGCCCAAGGTACGCTGCTGCTCGGCGTATATGGGCTCGGTCTGGCGGTGCCTTTTGTGGGGTCGGCGATCGCTCTGAACTGGTTTCTGGCCGGGTCACGACATATTCGTCAATGGCTGCCCATGATCGAACGAGGCGCCGGCCTGTTGCTGATCGCGATGGGACTGCTGATGGTTTCGGGGCACTTTGCCGCACTAACCGCATTTCTGGCCGATCTCGGCCAACTCTTCACCGTGGAACTTGAATGATCTCTTGTGATCGAAAGCTTGGCGCACTTACGACCCCTCTTCTTGCCGTCGCATTCGCACTTCTGAGCGGGTGCGGTGGCGATTCGGGCCCATCATCTGCGTCGCAGACCTCAGCCACAACCGACGTTGGAGCTGACTTGCTGGGCTCGCGCGTCGATATCGGCGCCGGCATGCCGAGCACGGTACCCGTCGCAGGGCGCCCCTCAGCCTCAGGCGCCGCGCCAACGCTCGACGAACTGGGCTGGACCATTGGGACCGCCGACGCCCCGATTCGAATCATCGAATTCAGCGACTTCGGATGTGGCTACTGCCGCAAATTCCACGAAGAAACCTTCCCGACGCTCGAAGCCGAATACATCGACACCGGCAAGGTGCTCTGGAAGTTCGTGCCCATGATTCTCGGCATCTTCGGCCCAAACTCCCAGCAGGCCGCCCTCGCTGGGGAGTGCGCGGGAGAACAGGGTTCGTTTGAGGGCATGCGCTCGCGCCTCTTCGGCACGCAGAGCACCTGGAAAGGCAGCGATGACCCTGCGCCCCACTTTCGCTCGCTGGCTTCGCAGGTCGTGGGTGACCTACCGCGCTGGGAGCAGTGCATGAACGAGGGATGGCAGACCGAACGCGTGAACTTCGGTACCGCCCTGTCACGCGAGGTCGGTGTGCGCGGTACACCGACATTTTTCGTCGTCGGGTACCAGCCGATTCCGGGCGCAATTCCCCTCGACCTCTTTCGCGAAGTTCTCGACACGGTCTACGCTCAGAAAACGAGTTCTGACTGACACGTTCACCGCAGTTCGCCATTTACTTCGGAGGTGTGCATGATCCCGATGTCGGATTTCTGGCGCAGACCCATGGCCGTGGCCGGGCTGGCCCTGTCTGTGCTTGTCACCTCGACCGCGCTGCCAACCGCTGCGCAGCAGTCGCTGCCTGAGATCGCCGACAAAACAAGCGGCATGGAGCGACTCGATGGTTTCATGCCCATCTACTGGGATGACGAAGGCGGGCGCATCTGGTTGGAAATTGGGCGGTGGAATGAAGACGTGCTGCATTACACCTCGCTGCCGGCTGGCTTTGGTCAGAACGATCTCGGCCTGAATCGCGGCGACTTGGCCGGGGAGCGTGTGGTACAGTTCGAGCGCCGAGGGCCCAAGGTCTTCATGGTCGAAGCCAACCAGGGCTACCGAGCCATGTCTGACGACCCACTCGAACGCAAGTCAGTCGACGACGGGTTTCCCACAGCCGTTCACTGGGCATGGCAGATTGCCGCCAGAACCGGTGACCGTGTGCTCGTCGATGCCACGGATTTCTTGATGCAGGACTGGCACGGTGTGATCCAGACGCTTCGTCGCGCCGGGCAGGGTTCCTACCGCATCGACACCTCGCGCAGCGCTCCGTACCGGCCTCGCACGCAGGTCTTTCCCGGCAACACGGAGCTCGAGGTCACGTTGACCTTCACCACCGATCAGCCGGGTGGGCTGGTCCGGAGTGTGGCGGCCGACGCACAGGCTGTGACCGTGCGCATGCATCATTCGTTTGTTCAGCTACCTGAGCTCGGATCATACACCCCCCGCGAGTTTGACCCTCGGGGTGGATACGGAAGCATCAGTTGGTTCGACTTCGCGACACCGATTCAAGAACCGCTGGTCAAGCGCTACATCAGGCGGCACCGGCTCGAGAAGAAGAATCCTGGGGCAGCCGTCTCTGACCCGGTCGAGCCGATCATTTACTATCTCGACCCTGGCACCCCCGAGCCGGTTCGGACAGCCCTTCTCAAGGGCGGCCAGTGGTGGGCTGATGCCTTCGAGGCTGCAGGATTCAGCAACGCGTTTCGCATGGAGATGCTGCCGGCCGACGCCGACCCCATGGACGCACGCTACAACGTGGTGCAGTGGGTGCACCGCTCCACCCGCGGCTGGAGCTACGGCAACAGCATCGTTGACCCGCGCACAGGCGAGATTCTGAAAGGTCATGTGACGCTCGGGTCTCTGCGCGTGCGGCAAGACTACCTCATCGGCAAGGGACTCACGGCACCCTATCTCAACGGCGACGAAGATCCCGATGACATCATGGGCATGTCGCTCCTGCGCATTGAGCAGTTGTCGGCACACGAGATCGGGCACACGCTCGGGCTCAGCCACAACTACATCGCCAGCGCGCAGCGCGACGCAGGCGTGCAGTCAGTCATGGATTATCCGCACCCTCGCATCTCGCTCGATGGCAACGGAAATATCGATGTCACCGACGCCTATGACCGCGAGATCGGTGCATGGGACAAGGTCGCCATCACGTTCGGCTACGCTCAGTTTGCTGACGGGGTCAATGAACGGGTCGAGCTCGACCGAGTGCTCCGGCAGGCCGCGGCCCAAGGCATCACCTTCATCACTGACCAAGACGGTCGCCCCGCTGGCAGCGCCCATCCAACGAACCACCTGTGGGACAACGGAGCCGACGCAGCTGCCGAACTCGACCGCATGATGGAGGTGCGTCGCGTCGCCCTGAGCCGCTTTGGCGAGAGGGTGCTGCGTTCGGGCGAGCCTCTCGCGCTCATGGAAGACGCACTTGTGCCTCTCTATTTGCATCATCGGTATCAGATGGAAGCGGCAAGCAAGGTGCTCGGAGGTGTGGACTATACCTATGCCCTGCGCGGCGATGGCCAGCGGCCCCTCGAGCGGGTCTCGGCTGAAGCCCAATGGAATGCCTTCGAAGCTCTGATGCGCTCGCTCGAGCCAGAGGAGCTCAAGGTGCCGACGGCCGTTCTCGACATTCTCCCGCCCCGTCCCCCGGGATACGCACCCACCCCCGAACTCTTTGCCAAGTGGACGGGGTCGGTCTTTGACGCGTTGTCTCCGGCCGAGGCCGCGATCAACGCAACCTTAGACTTAATGTTGCACGAAGAGCGAATCGCGCGCTTGCTCGAGCAGAACATGCTCGATGAGCAATTGCCGGGCGCCGAAGCCGTGCTCGAGAGGCTTCGCGACGCGGTAACTGAGTACGACGCTGGCGATCGGTATGCCTTTGAGATCAATGAGTTGCGCAAGACGGCGCTCGCCACGCACCTCATGCGCCTCGCCGCTGGTGCGGCTATGCCGCAGGTACGGGCACTGGCCACACACCAGCTGATCGAGATGGAAGAGGCGTTTTCTGACGAGGAGCGTGACCAGAAGACGTCGGTTGATCTGTGGCTGGCGATCGAGATCGATCGTTTCATCGACCGCGAACTGGTGTCGTCACCCTCGCCGGCCGTGCCGGCGCTCCCGCCAGGTAGCCCGATTGGCATGAGCGCAGGCTGGCTCTTGCCGAGTGGCGGTGCGGCTGCACCGGCCCTTGGGGTCTTGAGCGGTTCTGGTGCGCTTCAGTGCACTTGGCACTGATGCGATGCACGAATTGACGAGCTGGGGCTGACGGCAGATCAAAACTCTGCGGCCTGCGCTGTGCTGCCGGCGGTCCGCGACCTGCGGTCAGCCCCAGACGTCGAAGAACTCTACTCCACCCTCGGGCTCCGCTGGCGTCCCCCCGCCCAGATAACGCGCAATGAGGTCGGCGACCAGCGCTGCACGCGACTCGCCCTCAGGTGCGTCGGGTCCCTCGGCAACCGTGAGTTGAAAGATCACATCGGTTGCAAACATGAGTGCCTGATCTGGCTGGGGATGCCGGATCGCGCCGCGACAGGCCTCAAGTTGACGGCGGACGTCACCACGCATGGCCAGCTCAAGGTGCAGTGCCTCGGCCTCTGTGGCAGGGAGCGCCTGTCTCAGTTGGCGATAGACAGCTCCGTCGATCTGGATCGTCGCGTGAACCGCGTGCACCAAGGCCTCCACAGTTTCCGCGAGATCTCGGGTCTCGCCCCGATCAAGCTGTGCGATCTCGACGTCCCATCGCTCGGTTCTGGCCGCAGCGAGGTGAGCTGAAAGATACTGCAGAAGCGGCTCTTTTCCGGCGAAGCGTCCATACATCGCACCGACCGAAACGCCGGCTTCATCGGCGAGGCCCTGCATGGTCAGACCATCGAGACCCACCGTGCCGAGAATTCGCAGTGCCGCCGCAGTGAGCCGCTCGAGCGTCCGCCGCGATCGTGCCTGAAGGGGGGGCACGACATAGAGCTGCTGCGGGGTCTCAGACTGAATGTCAGAAGGTTGTGGCATGAAAGCAAACTCGAATATGGGTTTGGTTTGTGCAAGTTGGCCGATGCCAACTGACGCTTTCCTGACGGGGGGTCGTCATTACTGCGGTCGAACCTTCGACTTCCCTTGTTCACGAGGCCATCATGATCAGAGAACAAAGCGCCGACCGCCTGCTCATGCTCCACCCGCCGTTTCGCTCCGCATTTCCGGTCGCTCACGCCTTCACGCTGCGTAACGAGCCCTCCCACGCGGGAAGTGTCGTGGTGTGGATGATGTCAACGAAGATCCCTGACGAAGTGTTTTCGGCAGTGAGACACCGGGCCGGTGGAGTCGCATTGGTGGTGATTCTGCCGCCAGCCGAGCACCTGCTTCGGCGAGAACTGCTGTATCGTATGGTTCAGAGCTGCCACCCGTCGGTGGTCCTGCCATTTCACGACACCTTCGAGGTTGACGATCTTGTGTTATTGCTTCGTGAGCCGGTTGAACCTCTGGGCGGCACGGTTACCGACTACCTGACGTGGCGCGGCCTGACCATCGACCCCGATACGCGACGCATCGTAGCGCGAGCCCTCAACGGTGCGCTCAACGCCGCGTCGGTCGCCGATCTGGCTCGAGGCATGTACCTGTCCCGGCGTGCTCTGGGCCGGCGCTTCTTTACCGCCGGGCTGCCGGCGCCTTCGCGATGGCTTCAGATCGGGCGCGTACTGCACGCATCGCTCCGGCTTCAGCGTGAAGCGACCACGCTTCAGGCGGTGGCGCGGGACTTTCACTGCGCCGACGGGTTCGCACTAAGCAACCAGATGGAGCGATTGACCGGGTTGCGACCCAGCGAGGTGCGACGGTTGGCGGGTTGGGAATGGATCTTCGAACGCTGGATCGGGCGCGAAGTCCATCGCGGCGGATTCCGTGGCCCAGCCCTGCAAGGACTTCGCAGAACGACTGCCGCGCTGCCCTCATCGATCGCACTTCTGGCTCCACCCTCCCAGGTCCGCCGTGCTCAGCCGGGAGTGGCCGATGACGCCTGAAATGGTGTCCAGCGGCAGCAAGGCTGAAGACGCAGAACCGCAGATTTCAATGTTCTGAGGGGAGGAAGTTATGGCCACAGCATCTCGTCACCCTGTAGCGGTGACGCAACCCACGGTCTATATGACCTTCGACATGGGCCTCGCCTTTGGCGTGTCCCCGCAGGTGCGGGTGCAGTTTACCCGATTGCAGAGCTGGCTGTTGGCAATCGTGTACAGCTCTCCAGCAAGCGGATGCAGCCGAGCCTTCGTGCGCAGCTGCCTCTGGAGCGACCCAGAATCACCCATTGTCGGTCGTCGATTTCGGCAGTTGCTCTATGAAGTCGAGCAGAAGTTCCTGCCCCACACGGCCTTGGATCGCTCAGTCACGGGCCGCCTGTATCCAGGCCTACCACGGCTTGGGGCGATCATCGACCTGATTCCGCCGCCACCCACCCGCATCGCCGAGCGCTGGGCTGACGACACCTTGGCGCTGACCTCACAGGTCGAGGCAGGGAAGTCTCCTCATTCGGCACTGGTGACGTCTGTACGCATAAGTGGCGAGCGCGTGTTCACCTTCCCCAAAAATCAGGTCGTCGAGACGACCCTGGATCTGCTCTCTCAGACCTCGTTTCGGCAGGCGCCTCACACCCCCGATAGTTCCCGCTCAAAAGCGAACACACACATTAGTTCGCTTTTGGTGAGTGGGACGCACCAGGAACACCTGTTGCGAGCTGATTTGTCTCAGCAGGAAGGCACCGAGACCACCGCGGTTGCGAGATGGTTCGCACGCCTCCACATCGAGAGCAGGCAGCTAGGCGCGCCTCAACAACCGGTCTCGAACGATGAGGACGCTGGCCTATTCTCTTTCAGCACTCTGCACAGGCGCGAGCAGGCGGTAATGGACGCAACAGCAACAGCCCTGCAACTCGAAGGTCTGCATCAGGCCGAGGCTGCATTGCCTGAGGCGATCACGGAATTGATCGCGCATAACGACTGGCCTCGAGCACTCTGCATTCTTGCATGGCATCTGGAGATTCTCGGGGTCTGGGGCGAATGCGAGCAAGTTGAGGCGTGGCTGCGTGATCTCGAATCGTGGCCTCTTGAGCACCTCGTCGATGCAGCGATGCGCGACGACCTTGTACTCGTTCATGGGTCTCGCGCTGGACGGTTTGCCGACCCGGTACTGATCGCAAAGGTTTGGAGCCGACCCTCGGTGAGAGAGTCAGAGCGTAGCCGCAGGCTGCTCGCGCTTGCCTCAGCGCTGTTTCAGAGCGGCGAGCTCGCGTCTCCCTCCGGTCGAAGGTTGTTGGCCAGCGCAAGACACCTCGCACTCCGAAACCTGCAGCTTCGCCCCGAATCCATTCTCGCGAGCCCCGAAATGCAGCCATACGCGAGGCTGCACCTGCTGCTCGCGCGTGCGTTTGCGTGGCTGAATGACACGGCCATCGCCGAAGAACACCTGGACAGGGCCGAAGATGTGGTTTGCAAAAACGAATCTGCGTTCGGCTTACTGGAGGTTGCCGCGGTCCGAGGAGAAATCGCCCTTCAGTCCGAAGACCCGGCAAACCTATCACGGGTGCATCTCAGAGAAGCGGAGTCGATTTGGCAATCCTTGCCCGCTGCATTCAAGAGAAGCCCAGAGGGAGGGTTCTGGCACAGCCACATTCAGGGCTCACTCGGTCTGGCGGCTCTGGACGAGGGCGCTGTGGGTGAGGCGCACCGAAGAGCAGAACTGCTGTGGCCGTTCTTGAAGCTTGATTGGGCGCCGGTGCCTGCGCTCGTGCTCCCCGTGCTCGTGCATTGGCACAGCAGACAACGACGTCTCGTCATGAACCGTGTCGATGAGGTGGTCGAGGCGGCGGCGCACCGTAGGGTTCCGCGATGGCTGGAGTTGGTATCGCGCCTCGGGCGACGTGGTCTTCAAGTCGATCGTCCGGTTTGGGGGGGGCGACTCGAGGAGGCACTCAAAGCGGCCAAACAACTGCATCTACCGAAGTATCAGACAAGATTCGCGCAGATGCTCGAATAACCATAGCCAAAGCCTTCGGGTAGACACCTGCAATCGTCGTCTGATAAGATCGTGCGCGAGCACGTTCATGACGGGCGTGACCAGATTCTTGGTTTGGAGGCCGGGCAAGGGTGTTTCACGGCGCGCATGAGGGTTGGGTGGAAGTCGTCTCCGGCGTGATGTTCAGCGGCAAGTCCGAGGAACTCCTTCGCCGGGTGAGGCGTGCGCTGATTGCACGCCGGCAGGTTCAGGTGTTCAAGTCCCACCTCGACGATCGCTACGGGGGCGTGCAACGGGTCGGTACTCATGATGGCAAGGAATTCGAAGCGATTCCGGTAAATCGATCGGTTCAGATCGCCGAACAGGTCCGCGACGATACTCAGGTGGTGGCCATTGATGAGGCCCAGTTCTTGGATGAGGGTGTTGTCGGGGTCGTCAATGCCCTCGCCGACCGGGGCATGCGCGTCATCGTCGCAGGCACGGACATGGACTTCAGGGGTGAGCCGTTTGGCCCGATTCCTCAACTTCTGGCGATCGCTGAACGAATCGACAAGCTCCATGCGATTTGTGTACGGTGCGGTGACCTCGCGACTCGAAACCAGCGCTTGATTGATGGAAAGCCCGCCCCGGCAGAGGGGCCGACCATTCAGGTCGGCGGCTCCGAAAGCTATGAGGCCCGTTGCCGTGCATGTCACGAAGTACCTGCTATGGATCGAGCACAAACCGAGATTCTCGATTGACAGTAATGGCGAGCGTGCCTAGACTTTTCGTCTTCCCTTTTGGGAGTCGATCCCGGGTAGCTCAGTTGGTTAGAGCATCTGACTGTTAATCAGAGGGTCGTCGGTTCGAGTCCGACCCCGGGAGCTTAAAAAAGTCGCCGCGACGTTTTTGGGTCGCGGCGACTTTTTTATTTGGCGGTTCTGTCGTCCGGGTCGATAAGCGGAAGACGCCGCGCTATCCAGACGGTGCGGTATACGGCCGTCCCCACTGTGCCTAGTGCGATGATCACGAGCACGGGCAGCAACAACACACCGGGCTTTCCTTCTCCAAAGGCGGCCGCCACAAACGGATCAAACAGACCGCCCAGGCCCACGAGCAACAGGCGCTCTGCTCGCTGCATGATGCCGCCCTTGCACAAGATCCCGACACTCTCGCCGCGGGCCCT